>NZ_JBIVMF010000027.1:0-91783 GCF_044752945.1 Streptomyces sp. NPDC088554
CGCCCGGTTACATTCCGAACCCGGAAGCTAAGCCTCACAGCGCCGATGGTACTGCAGGGGGGACCCTGTGGGAGAGTAGGACGCCGCCGAACAATTATTGTGGGAATGCCCCGTACCAGGTATCTGGTGCGGGGCATTTCTGCGTTCAGGACCTTTTGCTGTCAGCCGTAGGGGGTGGGTCGGCCGCCGTACGAACGGAGCGGAGGCCAGGCCTAGGCGTCGGCTCCGTCCGGCAGGTCGTGGCGGGGCCAGCGGTCCTTGCCCTGCTGGCGGGAGCGGAGCAGGGCAAGAGTCTGCAGGCCGTGGTCCTCGCCGGTGGCCAGCAGCTCCGGGAGACGGGGGAACGGGGCCACGGCCGCGACATCGTCGAGGACGAGCGACATTGGTGGGTCGAGCCGACCGTCAGATGACCGTGCGGCCATGCGGCGGCCGTGCTCGACCACGTGTGAGGTGAGTGCGGTGAGCAGGGGCATCGCACCCGGGCGGGATCGGGGGTCCTCGATCGGCTCACCCACCACATAGAGCGTGCCCCCCTCGTTCACAAAAGAATCCAGGGCGAGCGCATCAGTTCGGTTGGGTGTACAGGCGTCCCGGACATGAACCGAGGAGAGCGAGCCCAGTGCGCGGGCCGTCAACTGCTGTGCCACTTCGCGGCGTTCGGGGTGTGCGGTGAGCGCGGACTCCAGGAGGCCGGCGAGGCCGGAGACGGCCTTGGGGTGGGTGCGCAGGATCCGTACGGCTTCCTGGGCGCCGCCGCCCTGTGCCCAGCGCAGCACCTGCTTCAGCGGCCGCCCGTCCACGGCCGCCGCGTGCAGCCAGCAGCGCAGGAGCGTTTCGGCGGTGTCGGCCATGGAGGCGTCGAGCAGGGCGTGCGGGCGTACGGGGCAGAGCAGGGCGGCCGCCCGCGCGCCCGCCGTGGCCGCGTCCTCGCACCCGGCGGCCGGGGACCAGTGGAGCCGGGCCGGGGTGTCGCAGAGGTGGCCGGGGTCGTACACGAGGACGGGGCCGAGCTTGGCGCGGGCGTCCTTGGTCTCCGCCCAGACCTCGGGCGCCGAGGTGACCACGAGCGCCGGGCCCGGGGCTTCCCGTACGGCCTGGACGGCGGCGGGGCGCCGGGCGGCCGGCGCCCCGTACCGTACGCGCGGGGCGGGGACCGTGGAGGTGAGGGTGGTCGCGGGGGCTGGTGTGACAGCCGGTGTGACAACAGGGGCGGGTGCAGGCGAGGGTACGGGTACGGGCGCGGGCGTGGGGGCCTTGTGCAGGCGGGGGTGGGTCTCGGGGGGCGGGGCGGGGGCCTCGTACCGTTGCCGCTTGCGTCTTTCCCGTACGGCCCGGTAGCGGACCGTCACGCCCAGGGTGAAGATCGTCAGCACGGTCAGCACCATCAGCTGGCTGATCAGCAGGCCCCAGAACAGCCCGTACCCGGATAGTTCGCCCGGTGGGGTGTCGGGCCAGGCGCCGGGGAGGTCGCGCGGGGCGGCGGCCAGTTCGCGCATGGCCATGGGCGTACGGGTGAAGGTGACGCCCGACGGCCAGTCGCCGTGGGTGAACAGGGCGGCCAGGCCGGTGGCCGTCCAGACCAGCAGGGTCAGGCCGAGGAGGAAGCCCAGCAGCCCCACGAGCAGCCCGTCAGGGATGCCGCCCTGCTGGTTCCGCCCGTCGTGACCGCTGTGCTGTGCCCGCATGTCATGCCACCGTCGACTCGGAGGATTCGTTCAGCCCGCGCTGTCGCTCCAGGAGGGCCGCCCGCTGTTCCGCCTCCCATTCCGCGGCCCGCATGTCCTCGGGCAGGACGCCCGCCAGCGCCAGGGCGTCGGCGGCGTCCGAGGCGTCGGACGCGGCGGAGTTCTCCGTCATGGCGCGGTCGGTGAAGACCAGGGGGCGTTCCGCCTCCGTCACCAGGTGTTTGACGACCTGGACATTGCCGTTGACGTCCCAGACCGCGATCCCGGGGGTGAGCGTAGGGATGATCTCCACGGCCCACCGGGGCAGCCCGAGGACCTGGCCGGTGGCCCGTGCCTCGTCGGCCTTCTGGGCGTAGATCGTCCTGGTCGAGGCCATCTTGAGGATCGCCGCCGCCTCGCGGGCCGCCGCGCCGTCGACCACGTCGGACAGGTGGTGGACCACCGCCACGAACGACAGGCCGAGCCGCCGGCCGAACTTCAGCAGCCGCTGGAAGAGCTGGGCGACGAAGGGCGAGTTGATGATGTGCCAGGCTTCCTCGACGAGGAAGATCCGCTTCTTGCGGTCGGGGCGGATCCAGGTGTGTTCCAGCCAGACGCCCACGATCGCCATCAGGATCGGCATCGCGATCGAGTTGCGGTCGATGTGCGAGAGGTCGAAGACGATCAGCGGGGCGTCCAGGTCGATCCCGATGCTCGTCGGCCCGTCGAACATGCCGCGCAGGTCGCCGTCGACCAGCCGGTCGAGGACCAGGGCGACATCGAGGCCCCAGGCCCGTACATCGTTGAGGTCGACGTTCATCGCCTCGGCGGACGCGGGCTTCGGGTGGCGCAGTTGGTCGACGATGTCCATCAGGACGGGCTGGCGGTCGACGATGGTCTCGTTGACGTAGGCGTGCGCGACCTTGAGGGCGAAGCCGGAGCGTTCGTCCAGGCCGTGGCCCATGGCGACTTCGATGATGGTACGGAGCAGGGCGAGCTGCCCGGTCGTGGTGATCGCCGGGTCGAGCGGGTTGAGCCGGATGCCGTCGTCGAGGGCGGCCATCGCGTCCAGCCGGATGGGGGTTATACCCAGCTCCTGGGCGATGAGGTTCCACTCGCCCGCGCCGTCCTCGCCCTGGGCGTCGAGGACGACGACCTGGCGGTCGCGGAAGCGGAGCTGGCGCAGGACGTAGGTCTTCTCCAGCGCGGACTTGCCGTTGCCGGACTCGCCGAGGACGAGCCAGTGGGGGGCGGGGAGCTGCTGTCCGTACAGCTGGAAGGGGTCGTAGATGTAGCCCTTGCCGCTGTAGACCTCGCGGCCGATGATGACGCCGGAGTCGCCGAGGCCGGGCGCGGCGGTGGGCAGGTAGACGGCCTGGGCCTGGCCCGTCGACGTACGGACCGGCAGCCGGGTCGTCTCCACCTTCCCGAAGAGGAAGCTGGTGAAGGCATCCGTGAGGATGGACAGCGGATCTCGCACGACAGGCCCCTTTCGGTTCTGGCGGCTCGGTTCTCGGCGGCTGGGCCGGCGGCTAGCGGCGGATGCCGGTCGCGAACGGCAGCGTGTTCACAAAGGCTCGGTGGTGTTCGCGGTCGCACCACTCCAGCTTCAGGTACGACTTGCCGGCCGAGGCCCTGATCGTGCGCTTGTCCCTGGCCAGGGTCTCCGGGGAGCGGGACGACACGGTGATGTACCCGACGAGGTTGACGCCCGCCGCGCCGCTGGCGAGGTCTTCGCCCCGCTGGTCGAGGCGGCCGTGCGCGGCGATGTCGCGGGGGTCGACGGTGCGGTTCATCTTGGCGGCGCGGCTGGCCTCGGCGTCGTCGTTGGTCTTCTCGGTGAGCATCCGCTCGATGGCGATCTCGGTGGGTTCGAGGTCCATCGTGACGGAGACCGTGCGGATGACATCGGGGGTGTGGACGAGCAGCGGCGCGAGGAAGTTCACGCCGACCGGGGTCATGGGCCATTCCTTGACCCAGGCGGTGGAGTGGCACCAGGGCGCGCGGGTGGACGACTCACGGGTCTTGGCCTGGAGATACGTCGGTTCCATCGCGTCCAGCTCGGCCGGCCAGGCGTTTCGTTTCGTCATGGCCTGGATGTGGTCGATGGGGTGGTCGGGGTCGTACATGGAGTGCACGAGGGAGGACAGCCGGCCCTGGCCGAGCGGCTGGCGTACCCGGATGTCGGCCTCGGCGAGCCGCGCGCAGATGTCGGTCAGCTCGCGGGCCATGACGACGGCGAGGCCCGCGTCCCGGTCGAGCCGCTTGGTGCCGGCGGCCTGGCGGGCGGCGCGGGCCATGGCCTGGCCCTCGGCGGCGAGTTCGCGGGTGTAGTGCATACAGGCGACGAGGTAGGCGCGGTGCTGTTCGCTGGAGGTGGAGACCATCGACTGGAGCTGGTCGTACGACTCCTTGAGCCAGCCGGGGGCGGTGGTGTCGCCGCGCTGGGCGACGTCCTTCTCGTGCGCGTCGGGGTCGGCGGGCAGGGTGCGGGCGAGCATCTGGATGCGGGTGACGAAGCCGTCCCCGTTGGCGACGTGTTTGAGGAGCGTGCCGAAGCGGTCGACCAGCGCCTCCTGGTCCTCGCTGTCGCGCAGTCCGACGCCGGGGCCCTCGATCTCGATGGCGGCGGTGACGGTCCTGCGGTCGGCGTGCAGCAGGACGGCGATCTCGTCGGGCCCGAACGGCGCGGCCAGCCAGTTGATCCTGCCGATCCCCGGCGGCGGCCCGACCTCGACCTCGCGCCCGTCGATCCGCGTCCCGGACTCCATGGCGGCGGAGCGGTAGGCGGTGCCGCGCCGGAGGGTCCGTTTGTAGCTGCGGTTGATCTCGAACCACTTGTAGAAGGTGCGGCTTTTGTACGGTAGGTAGACGGCGGCCAGCGCTATCAGCGGGAACCCGGTCAGCGTCACGATCCGCAGCGACAGGACGGGCACGAGCAGACCGCACATCATGCCGATGAACGCACCGGCGATGATCAGGGCGATCTCGCCGGTCTCGCGGTTCTTGCCGACGATCGCGTTCGGCCGGGCGCGGCCGATGAGATACGTACGGCGGGGAGCCATCGGCTGGGAGTGGGTCGTCAACGCCCGCCACCTCCTGTGCTGTTGTTGCCGGAACCGCGTGATGAGCGCGATCCGTGCGGGGTTCCGCTGGTGGGGCTGGAGTTACGGGGTGGGGGCGCCGCCGAGGGGACATGGCCGCCGCCCGTGCCGCCGCCTCCGCCTCCGGAGGAGCCGCGGGAGCTGTGCGCGGCCACGCCGCCGGAGACCGGGTTGGCCGGGCGGGCGCCGCCGCCTCCGCTGTCGCCCTGGCCGCCGCGGCCGCTGTGGGTCTTGATGCCCTGGGAGACGAGGGCGGCGGGGGAGCTGATCAGGGCGGCGGCGCGGGCGCCGTCCGTGGCCTGCTTGCGGTCGGTGCGGGAGGCGGCGATCTCGTCGCCGAAGCCGGGCACGAAGCGGTAGATCATCGCGGAGGCGAAGATCGCGAGCAGGATGATGGCGAGGCCGGAGACGACGGCGGAGAACGCGTTGGGGCCGTCGTCGGCGGAGAGCGCCCCGGCGAGCCCGAGGACGATCATGATGACGGGCTTGACCATGATCACGGCGATCATGATCCCGGCCCAGCGGCGGACGTGGCCCCACATGTTCTTGTCGACCAGCCCGGCGTAGACGACGGTGCCGAGCAGGGCGCCGACGTACAGGAGCGCCGCTCTGATCACCAGCTCCAGCCAGAGCACTCCGGCGGCGACGATCGACACGAGCGAGACGACGATCAGCATGATCGGGCCGCCGCCGATGTCGTCGCCCTTCTTGAGCGCCTCGGAGAAGCCGCCGAAGAACGCGTCGGTCTGGC
The DNA here is from genome assembly GCF_044752945.1 of Streptomyces sp. NPDC088554. Classification (NCBI taxonomy): domain Bacteria; kingdom Bacillati; phylum Actinomycetota; class Actinomycetes; order Kitasatosporales; family Streptomycetaceae; genus Streptomyces; species Streptomyces sp. NPDC088554. The sequence goes on from NZ_JBIVMF010000027.1 coordinate 5,520, forward strand.
CGCCGGTGGCCGCGGAGATGATCTCGGTGACGCTGTCGGTCGCCGAGACGATCGTGTACAGGATCAGCGGGGTGAAGGCGGAGGCGAGGACCGTCAGCCACAGGAAGCCGATGGCCTCGGAGATCGCGGTGGTCAGCGGCACGCCCCTGACGGCGCGTTTGGCGACGGCGAGCAGCCACAGGACGAGGGTGAGGACGGTCGACGCGGCGAAGACGACGGCGTACTGGCGGAGGAAGGCGGCGTTGGTGAAGTCGACGTTGGCGGTCTCCTTCACGGCGGCGCTGAGCTTCTCGACGATCCAGGCGGCGGCGTCGGCGCAGCCGCGCGCCAGGGAGGAGAGCGGGTCGGCGGCGTCCGTGGTGCTGGGGACGCCGCTGGTCCTGGAGGAGTTCGCGGCCGACTCGCCGTCCTCGCAGTAGTCCTTGGCCAGTCCGACGATCAGATCGCAGGGGTTGGCGCTGCCGCTGGGGGAGGGCGAGGCCGCCGGGTCGGTCGGGGAGGGCGTCGGGGTCGGCGCGGCGGCGGCGCGCGAGGCCGCGCCGAGGACGAGCGCGCCCGCGCCCGCGAGGGCGGCGGCGAGCGGGCCCGGCAGGAGCCGCGCGGGGCGGGCTCCGGGCGTTCCGGTCGTTCCGGGCGTTCCGGGGGTACGGCCTTCGGCGGGGCGGGTCCTGGGCAGTCGGCTACCGGGCATAGGTGAAGCCTCCGTATCCCTGAACAGCCTTGGCGATCTCATCGGCGGACGACGCTCTGTTGTCGTTGTTGACCGGGGTCGGGCCCTCGGTCTGGCTGGACGAGGCGATCTTCCAGTCGCCGTCGATCCACTTGAGCTTCTGCGTGAGGGTGAACCAGGTCTCCGTCACGGGTTTGGTGGAGCCCTCGCCCGCCAGGCCCACCAGACCGGTGGACCAGACCTCGACCGTCGCGGCGTTCGCGTCGACCTTGGTGACCTTGGTGCCCACGGGCACGGTTCTGGAGACGAAGGTGAGGCCGGTGGGGGTGGTGCCGTTCTCGTTGAGCCCGACGTTCTTGAAGAAATCGGGCGAGTACGCCTTGTCGAGGCCGGACAGGAGCCCGTCCGCCGTCGCGGGGTCGTGGGTGGCGCGGATGATCGCGGTGCGGGTGGCCGTGTCGAACATCCCGGCGGAGCCGAGCGCCACCGCGTAGTTCGCCGCCGCGCTGGCCGCGCCCTGCTCGCTGCGGGCGAAGCCCGCGGGGATCGCGCCGTCCGTGGCGTTCTTCCCGGTCACCGGTTTCACGCCGGTGGCCGCCGTGGGGTCGGCGCCCGCGCCGGCCGTGCCCTTGGCGCCGCCGCCCGACGCCTCGTCGGCGCCGCCGCCACGGTTCGCGAAAGCGATGGCGGCGATGAGGAGGACCACGACGCCGACCACGGTCACCAGGGAGCGCGAGGTGCGCGGGGGCCGCCGTCCGCCGCCGTACGGGTCGCCGCTGTCGGGCAGGCGGGTACGGGTCTGGCCCGTACCGCCGAAGCTGTCGTCCGTACGGCCGGAGTCGCCGCCGTAGCCGTGCTCGTCGCCGAAGCTCATGCCGCGTACGCCCCCTCAGCCGTTGGCACTTCCGCGGTACCCGCGTAGTACGACGGTAGCCGTGCTGGTTCCCGCGCGGGCGCGGTGTGGTGACTCGACATCAGGGAGACGCAACCTCAGCCGGTGGGCGCGACGGACAGGTGGTGTGGAAGCGAGTGAAGGTGTGCGGGTGACGCAGGAGCACAGGCAGGAACCGGTGGAAAGGCCGGAACCGGTGGAACGGGACGCAACTGCTGGAACAGGGTGGAACCGGTGGGGCAAGAGGGACGCTGTGGGCGGGTGGCTAGACAGCCATTCCGTACACGATGGTGAAGAGCGTGCCCAGTGAACCGATGATGAAGACACCGGTCAGTCCGGCGACGATCAGACCCTTGCCCTGTTCCGCGCTGAACGTGTCCCTGAGGGCTGTCGCCCCGATCCGCTGTTTGGCCGCGCCCCAGATCGCGATACCGAGGCAGAGAAGGATGGCCACCGCCATCACGACCTCGATCATCACCCGGGCCTCGTTCCCCAGTGTCCCGAAAGGCCCCCAGTTCGGTGCGATGCCACCGATAATGGTGGTGATGTCGCCCTTTTCGGCCGCCAGGTACATGTAACTCACCGCCCCTGTATGGGTCGTTCACGCCCGTGCCCCATGGCACGGGTCACGCTCTATCTTCGCTGATGGAACCGCCCTCGTAAGCCGCTTGGCGGCTCTCTTTACCCGATCCCCGCACATATGACCGAGGCCAGGGCTCTGACCAGCGATGAATCAGATGTACGAGGACTCGCGCGATTACTCTGTGTATCATGGTGCGTGACTCCGGGCAATGATTGTCGTTGTTACACCTTTACGGTTCCCTCCCGCGTCCTCTCCGTCCCCCTCCTGCCGGAAGCCCGCCGCGCCTAGACTGACGTACGACAGCGGCCCTGACGCGAGGGGTGTGTGACGGTGCGTAAGGCAATGCTGGGCGTGGCCACCGTCGGTGGTCTGGGGACGGCGTTCGTCGCTCTGCTGGTCGTCGGGACCTACTCGGCCGCCGCCGGGATGGGCGCGGGCGGCGGGAGCGCCGTGGGGCTGGCCAAGGGGGCCGTGCCGGCGGCGTATCAGAATCTGGTGCAGAAGTGGGGCAACCTCTGCCCCGCCATCAATCCGGCCCTGCTCGCCGCGCAGTTGTACCAGGAGAGCGGGTGGAACCCCTCGGCGCAGAGCCCGGCCAACGCCAAGGGCATCGGCCAGTTCATCCCCGGCACCTGGGAGGCGCACGGGATCGACGGGAACAACGACGGCAAGCGGGACATCTGGGACCCGGCCGACGCGATCCCCTCGGCGGCTTCGTACGACTGCGAACTGGCCGGGTACATCAAGGATGTGCCGGGTGATCGGACCAGCAACATGCTGGCCGCGTACAACGCGGGCGCGTACGCCGTCATCAAGTACTCCGGCATCCCGCCGTACCGGGAGACCCAGAACTACGTCAAGATCATCAAGACCCTGGAGAAGAGCTTCGCCCGGCCGGTGGGCGGCGTCGAGCCGTCGAAGCAGGCCGCCGCCGCGATCTACTTCGCCCAGCAGAAGCTGGGCACGCCCTACCTCTGGGGCGGCAACGGTACGGCCGACCAGGGGGGGCGTTTCGACTGCTCCGGGTTGACGCAGGCGGCGTACCGGACGGTGGGGGTCGAGCTGCCGCGCGTGGCCAATGACCAGTACAACGCGGGCGAACATCCCGCGCGGAATGAGCTGCTCCCCGGAGATCTGGTCTTCTTCTCCGACGATCTCACCAATTCGCGGGCGATTCGCCATGTGGGGATCTATGTGGGCGGCGGGTACATGATCAACGCGCCGTACACCGGAGCGGTGATCCGATTCGACAAGATCGATACTCCGGACTACTTCGGGGCCACCCGAGTGACCGAGGACGGCGCGAAATCGCTGCCGACCGCCCTGCCGGAGAGCAGGCCGGAAGCCTGATGAGAGTCGGGCACGAGGGCGGGGAAATGGCTGGAACTCGCCAGACGAGCGGTCTGCACCCCCCTTCTGAGCTGCGACGACGTATCTCTCTTCGATAACAGCACGGTGATCTTTCGGTAGAGAGTGGAACGGAGGCGGCGCGTGGTCCGTTCCGCTGGGAAAGGGCTGCGATATTGATCACGCGGCATGTTCCGTACTGACCACGGGGGTTGGTAGAGACACGAGATAAAGGCAGGGGACCGACAGCAGATGGCCGGACTCGCACTGGATGGGTCGAACCCCGATGTCAGCCTGCTCTACGACATCAATGGACTCGCCAAGGACGCCCCGTCCTGGTTCGACCGCGTCATGGGGTTCACCGGCGAGTACGGGATCATGCTCGGGCTCGGGGTCCTCCTGCTCTGGTGCTGGTGGAGCGTGCGCAGGAGCGGCAGCGCCGAGGACTCGGTCACGGCGGTCGCCGGACTGATCTGGGCGCCGCTCGCCGCCGGGGTCGCGCTGCTGATCAACATCCCGATCCGCGGCTTCGTCGAACGTCCCAGACCCTTCCTCGACCACGAGGGGCTCGACGTCCTGGTCGCGGGCAAGACGGACTACTCCTTCGTCAGCGACCACGCCACGATGGCGATGGCCATCGGCGCGGGCGTCTTCATCGCCCACCGGAAATTCGGGCTCGCCGCGATCGGGCTGGCCCTCCTGGAAGGCTTCTGCCGCGTCTACATGGGCGTCCACTACCCGACCGACGTGATCGGCGGCTTCGCGCTCGGCACCGCCGTCGCCCTGCTGCTCACGCCCCTCGCGCTGGCCCTGCTGACCCCGGTCGTCTCGGCGGTCGCCCGTTCGCGGCGGCTCGGTGTGCTCGTACGGTCGCGGGCGGCGCGCGAGGACGACGACCGGTCGGGCGACCCGGGCACGGTCGGCGGGACGCGGCGGCTGGACATCCCGGAGCCGCGGCCGGACGACAACAACCTGGCGGCCTGAGGTTCTGCTCTACGACGCGGCGACGGCGCTGACCACCACGTTCGAGTCCCAGTGGCCGCCCGCGTCGATGGCCCCGCCGCAGGTGATCAGCCGCAGCTGCGGATCCGGTACGGGACCGTAGACCCGCTCCGTCGGGAACCGCTCCGTCCGGTACGTGTCCACGGCCGTCACCCGGAACGGCACCCGCCGCCCGTCGCCCAGCTCCGCCTCGACCAGATCGCCGGGGCGCAGCCGGCCCAGCTTGGCGAAGACCGCGTTCTTGATGTTGTCCCTGCCGTTGCGCACGGGGACGGTGCCCGGATTGGCCGGGGCGTCCCGGTGGCCGACCAGCACGGCGGGGCCCGGTTCGCCGGGGCGGGGGCCGGCCGCGTACCAGCCGACCTCCATCGCGTGCCGGAACCCCGGCGGGTCCAGCCTGCCCCCGCCGTCGAGCGCGAGCGGCAGCACGCCCGCCTCGATCCTGAGCGCCGGGATCCGCAGCCGTACGGGCGCGGAGCGCGGGTCCGGGACACGGACGACCCGGGGCTCCGGGGCGGCGGCCGGGGGCCGTGGCGCGGGCGGTCGCGCGAACAGGTGCAGCAGTACGGCGGCCACCGCGCCCAGGGCCGCCACCGCGCAGAGGACCCGGACCGCCCTGTCCGCGCCCGTGCGCCCGCGCGCCGGGCCGGTCAGTGCCACCTGTGGGGCGTGCTGTCGGCCGCGCGGCGCTGGAAGCGGCGCACCACCAGGATCGTGCCGGCGGTGGCCGCGGCGGTCGCGCCGATCGCGAGGGACAGCTCGGCGGCGGCCGACCGGGCGGGCGGGCGGCCCGGGTGGTCCGCGCCACCGCGCGCGGCGCCGGAGGGAGTTACCCCGAGCGCGCCGATGTCCGGGGCGTCCGGGGGGCTCGGGGTGGGACTCGGGCTGTCGGCCGGGGGGCGGGCCCGCGAGGTGAACGAGATCGTCTCCGAGACGGCCGGCGCGGGCGGGGATTCGGCGGCGTTGCCGTGGCGCCCGGAGAGGACAGGGACGATGACGGTGGCCGTGGCCATGATCACCGCGGTGATCAGCGCGGCGGTCCGGAATCCGGGTCCGGGGCCGGTTCGGTGCATGGGTACGCCCCTGCGAGTCGGGTCGGGTGTGCCCCCCTGCGGCTGTTGTTGCCGGTTCCAGGCCATCGCCAAAGGGCCCGTACGGCCACCTCGGTGAGCCGTACGGGCGAAAGAAAGGGGCGTCGTTACGCCGAGTCGCCGTGGGTGCGGGCGTCCGTACGGGCGAGGTCCCGCGATCTGCGGGCGGGGCCCGACCAGCCACAGGCGCACCGGGCCAGGCAGAACGAGCCGCGCTCGATCGTCGAGGTGGTGTGGGGCGGGGCGGTGGGGGCCGCGGGGGCTGCCGTGGAGGGCGCGGAGACGTCTGACTCGCTCACCTGTCCACCGTACCGACAACCACCGCCGGACCGGTGCCGGTCGTACGGAGTGGCGTGACGGGGGACGCGGGGCGTCGTTATGCGGGACGGGGCGGGGTTCGGGGTGGGGTTCGGACAAGCGGCGGTCGGGCGTTGGGGGTTTGGCGGGCGATGGTGGCGCAGCGGCACGGACGCGGGGGAGCGGTGTTCGCGAGCATGGCCATGGCGGGTGTCGTGGCCACGGCGGGGGGATGCTCCGGGGACGGCGGCGCGGCGGCGGACGACCGGCCGCGCCTCGACGCGGCGGCGGTGCGGAAGGTGGCCGATGTGCTGCTGGCCTCGGGCAGCTCCCGGGCCCGTACGTCCATGGAGATGGCGGTCGGCGGGACCCGGGTGACCATCAGGGGCGAGGGCGGTTACGACTTCGGCAAGCGGATGGGGCGGCTCCGGGTCGTTCTGCCCAAGGACCCCTCGGGCAGCGACGAGCACCGGCCGATCACGGAGCTGCTGTCGCCGGGCGCGCTGTACATGAAGAACCGTGGCGCCGGGGTGCCGGACAACAAGTGGGTCAGGGTGGACTCCGCGACCGTGGACGACGGGAATCTGGTCACGGGCGGGGCGACGGATCCGCTGACGGCGGCGGAGCTGCTGCGTACCGCGACGCGTGTGACCTTTGTCGCGGAACAGGACCTCGCCGGGGTGCGGGTGTGGCACTTCCGGGGGGTCACGGACATCCGCCGGGCCGCGACGGTGGCCTCGCCCTACGCGCGCGGGGCGCTGACCGCGGCGGCGAGAGGGTTCGCCGAGGACGCGGTGCCGTTCGACGCGTATCTGGACGACGCCGGGCGGCTGCGGAAGGTCAGGCACCGGTTCAGCTACGTCAACCAGGGGCACGCGGTCGCGGTCTCGTCGACGACGCTGTTGTACGCGTTCGGGGAGCGGGTCGAGGTCACGCTGCCGCCGGGGGGCGATATCTACGACGGCGAGATCAAGTCGTAGAACCCGTGGTCCGGCAGCCGCTCCGGTCGCCGGCACCCGGTCCGGCCGTCCCTTTCCGCTTGCGCGATATGCCTTATGCCCTAGCCGGAAATGGTCCGGACGTGCCATGCGCGAGGGGTGTCCCGCTCCCTACGCTGGGAAGCAGGGACTGGCAGGAAGAGGTGATAGCACGTGGCTCTGTCGCGCACGCCGACCGTCCATGACCACGCGGCCCTCGCCGAGATCGAGTGGTGCGGGGAGCTGATGATCGCGGCGTCCACCGCGGATGGTGAGCGGCTCAGCCCGGACCGTATCGACGAGGTACTGAACGTACGGGCGGAGCGGGCCGTCGGCCCCCGGTCCCACCAGGGGGCCCGGGCGGTGCGGCGGAGGGAGAGCTGCGGGGAGTGACCGCCCACTCTTCGAGGGGGTGGGTCGGGTACGGAACGGTCCGGGTCAGGTACGGAGCAGCCGGGCGATCGCCTTGGTGGCTTCCTCTACCTTCGCGTCGATCTCGTCGCCGCCCTTGACCGCGGCATCGGCCACGCAGTGCCGCAGATGCTCCTCCAGGAGCTGGAGCGCGAACGACTGGAGGGCCTTGGTCGAGGCGGAGACCTGGGTGAGTATGTCGATGCAGTAGACGTCCTCGGCCACCAGCCGCTGAAGGCCCCTGATCTGGCCCTCGATCCGGCGCAGGCGCTTGAGGTGCTCGTCCTTCTGGTCGTGGTAACCGTGCACCGCGTGGCTGTGGCCGGGGGTGGCGGGCGTGGTCACGGAGGGCGCGCCGTCCGTCGCCGCGCCGGCCGCCTCGGTGGTCGTCATCGCGTCCTCCTGTGATGATGTGGCCGAAATCCGAATAAGGGGTATATACCCCTCCCGGGTATAGGGTACCCGTCTGTGAGGCTCGGGGCAGGGCCCTGTGCTCATCACCATGCCCCATGAGTGACACTGGGACCGCCGGTTAGCCGTGGCCGGATGATGCGCCTAGCATCACCCCTGACCGAATCCATGTAACCCGAGGACCCCACGTGCGATTTCGTCTGACCCCCAGGGAGACGAGCTTCTACGACATGTTTGCCGCGTCCGCGGACAACATCGTCACGGGCTCCAAGCTCCTGATGGAACTCCTCGGGGCGGATATCTCCGCCAGGGCCGAGATCGCGGAGCGGATGAGGGCGGCCGAGCACGCGGGTGACGATGCCACGCACGCGATCTTCCACCAGCTGAACTCCTCCTTCATCACGCCGTTCGACCGCGAGGACATCTACAGCCTCGCGTCCCAGCTCGACGACATCATGGATTACATGGAGGAGGCCGTCGACCTCGTCGTCCTCTACAACATCGAAGAGCTGCCCAAGGGTGTCGAGCAGCAGATCGAGGTCCTCGCCAGGGCCGCCGAGCTGACCGCCGAGGCCATGCCGCACCTGCGGACGATGAGCAACCTCACCGAGTACTGGATCGAGGTCAACCGGCTGGAGAACCAGGCGGACCAGATCCATCGCAAGCTGCTGGCCCATCTCTTCAACGGCAAGTACGACGCGATGGAGGTGCTCAAGCTCAAGCAGATCGTCGACGTGCTTGAAGAAGCCGCCGACGCGTTCGAACACGTCGCGAACACGGTGGAGACCATCGCGGTCAAGGAGTCCTGAACCACGTGGACACCTTTGCGCTGATCGTGACCATTGGTGTCGCGCTCGGCTTCACGTACACGAACGGCTTCCACGACTCCGCCAACGCCATCGCCACCTCGGTGTCCACCCGGGCACTGACCCCGCGGGCCGCGCTCGCCATGGCCGCGGTGATGAACCTCGCGGGCGCCTTCCTCGGTCAGGGGGTCGCCAAGACCGTCAGCGAGGGCCTGATCGCCACGCCCCACGGGCAGCGGGGGATGGGCATCCTCTTCGCCGCGCTGGTCGGCGCGATCGTCTGGAACCTCGTCACCTGGTACTTCGGCCTCCCCTCGTCCTCCTCCCACGCGCTGTTCGGCGGCATGGTGGGCGCGGCGCTGGCCGGCGGTACGGATGTGATCTGGTCCGGCGTGCTGGAGAAGATCGTCATCCCGATGTTCGTCTCCCCGGTGATCGGGCTGGTCGCGGGCTATCTGGTGATGGTCGGGATCATGTGGCTCTTCCGCCGGACCAACCCGCACAAGGCCAAGCGCGGTTTCCGGATAGCGCAGACGGTCTCGGCGGCGGGCATGGCGCTCGGCCACGGTCTCCAGGACGCGCAGAAGACGATGGGCATCGTGGTGATGGCCCTGGTCATCGCCGATGTGGAGGACCAGGGTGACGCGATCCCGGTCTGGGTGAAGATCGTCTGTGCGCTGATGCTGTCCCTCGGTACGTACGCGGGCGGCTGGCGCATCATGCGGACCCTGGGCCGGAAGATCATCGAGCTGGACCCGCCGCAGGGCTTCGCGGCGGAGACGACCGGCGCGTCCATCATGTTCGGCTCGGCGTTCCTGTTCCACGCGCCGATCTCGACGACGCATGTGATCACCTCGGCGATCATGGGTGTGGGAGCGACGAAGCGGGTCAATGCGGTGCGCTGGGGGATCGCGAAGAACATCATCCTGGGCTGGTTCATCACCATGCCGGCGGCGGCACTCGTGGCGGCGCTGAGCTTCTGGATCGTCAACCTGGCGTTCGGCTGAGCGACGGTCGTGTCGGCCGGGGGTTCGGGGGTTGCCCCCGGGTGAGTACGGTTGGATCGTCAACCTGGCGTTCGGCCGATCCCCGCGCAGGACGAAAGCCGATCCCCGCGCAGGACGAAATCGGGCCCGCCCCCTCTTCCGAGGGGGCGGGCCCTTTCGCCTTGCGGTGGCACCGCCATGCAGCACCGCAGGACGTGGGGGTCGCCGTACCCGTACAGGCCGTGAAGGCTTATCCGAAGCGGCCGGAGATGTAGTCCTCCGTGGCCTGTACGGACGGGTTGGCGAAGATTCGTTCGGTCTCGTCGATCTCGATGAGCTTGCCGGGCTGGCCGACGGCCGCCAGGTTGAAGAAGGCCGTACGGTCCGAGACGCGGGCCGCCTGCTGCATGTTGTGCGTCACGATGACGATCGTGAAGCGCTCCTTCAACTCCCCGATCAGGTCCTCGATGGCGAGGGTCGAGATCGGGTCGAGGGCGGAGCACGGCTCGTCCATCAGCAGGACCTCCGGCTCGACCGCGATGGCGCGGGCGATGCACAGGCGCTGCTGCTGGCCGCCGGAGAGGCCGGAGCCGGGCTTGTTGAGGCGGTCCTTGACCTCGTTCCAGAGGTTGGCGCCCTTGAGGGACTTCTCGACGATGTCGGACAGCTCGTTCTTGCGGGCCTTGCCGTTGAGCCGCAGCCCCGCCGCGACGTTGTCGAAGATCGACATGGTCGGGAACGGGTTGGGGCGCTGGAAGACCATGCCGACCGTACGGCGTACCGCGACCGGGTCGACGTTCGCGCCGTACAGGTTCTCGTCGTCCAGCAGCACCTTGCCCTCGACGCGGCCACCGGGGGTGACCTCGTGCATACGGTTCAGGGTGCGCAGGAAGGTGGACTTTCCGCAGCCGGAGGGGCCGATGAAGGCCGTCACGGAGCGGGGCTCGACGGTCATCGAGATGTCGTCGATGGCCCGGTGGGAGCCGTAGTAGGCGGTCAGGCCGCTGACGTCGATTCGCTTGGCCATGATGGGGGTACCACTGCTTCTTCCAGGGCCTCAGCGGCCGGACTTGGGGGCCTTCCAGCGAGCGATGCCGCGCGCCACCAGGTTGAGGATCATGACGAACGCGATCAGTACGAGAGCCGCGGCCCACGCCCGGTTGACCGACTCCACCTCACCGAGCTTGTACTGCTCGTAGATGTAGAAGGGGAGCGAGGACTGGGCCCCCTCGAAGGGGTTCGTATTGATCAGCTGGCTGCCGAAGACGAGGAGGATGATCGGCGCGGTCTCACCGGCGATACGGGCGATGGCCAGCATCACACCGGTGGTGATTCCGCCGATCGCGGTCGGCAGGACGACCTTCAGGATCATGCGCCACTTCGGTACGCCGAGGGCCAGCGCGGATTCGCGCAGCTCGTTCGGGACGAGCTTGAGCATCTCCTCGGTGGAGCGTACGACGACCGGGATCATCAGGATCGTCAGGGCGAGGGCGCCCATCAGCCCGGACGGCTGGGTGTTGGTCATCAGCATCAGCGACAGGATGAACAGACCGGCGACGATGGACGGGATGCCGGTCATGACGTCCACGAAGAACGTCACGGCCTTGGCCAGCGCGCCCTTGCCGTACTCGACCAGATACACGGCGGTCAGCAGACCCAGCGGGGTGGCGATGACGGTGGCGATGCCGACCTGCTCCAGCGTGCCGACCAGCGCGTGGTAGACACCGCCGTTCGAGTCGGTGCCGAGGACACCGGCCATGGAGTGGGTCAGGAAGTTGATGCTGAGGGAGGTCACCCCGCGGCTGACGGTGGTCCAGAGCAGCGAGAACAGCGGGATGACCGCCAGGATGAAGCAGACCCAGACGATGCTGGTGGCGAGGCGGTCCTTGGCCTGGCGCTTGTTCTCGATCGCCGAGGTGGCGACGTACGAGACGACGAGGAAGACCACGACCGCGATCAGGCCCCACTGGACCTTGCTGCCGAGCCCGGCGGCGGCACCGATGCCGGCACCGACGGCGATGCCGAGCGCGGCGAACCCGACCGGCGCCCAGCGGGGCAGGCTGCGCTGGCTGAGGTCGCCGGGGCCGCCCGAGGGCGGGGTGGGGGTGGGCGTGTCCTTCACGGCTGCGTGGCTCATGCGTTGGCCCCCGAGTACTCCTTGCGGCGCGCGATGATCAGTCGGGCCGCGCTGTTGACCAGCAGGGTGAGGACGAAGAGGACGAGACCGGAGGCGATCAGGGCGTCGCGCCCGAGCGGGTTGGCCTCGTCGAACTTCGCGGCGATGTTCTGGGCGAAGGTGCCGCCGCCCGGGTCGAGCAGATGGAGCGAGATCAGATAGCTCGGGGAGAGGACCGTGGCCACGGCCATCGTCTCGCCGAGCGCGCGGCCGAGCCCCAGCATCGACGCGGAGATGACACCGGAGCGCCCGAAGGGCAGCACCGACAGCCGGATGACCTCCCAGCGCGTGGCGCCGAGGGCGAGCGCCGCCTCCTCGTTCATCCGCGGGACCTGGAGGAAGACCTCCCGGCTGACGCTGGTCACGATCGGCAGGATCATGATCGCCAGCAGGATGCCGACGGTGAGCATGTTGCGGGCCACACCGGGCTGGGTCTGGTCGAAGATGTACGTCCACGCGAAGTACTGGTCGAGCCAGCTGTTCAGCCCGTCGAGGTACGGGACGAGGACGACGGCGCCCCAGATGCCGTAGATGATGCTCGGCACGGCGGCCAGCAGATCCACGACGTAGGCCAGTGGCGAGGCCAGCTTGCGGGGCGCGTAGTGCGAGATGAACAGCGCGATGCCGACAGCGATCGGAACCGCGATGACCATCGCGATGATCGAGCTGACGACCGTGCCGAAGAGCAGGACCGCGATGCCGAAGACCGGCGGGTTCCCGGAGGGGTTCCAGTCGAAAGTGGTGAGGAAGTTGCCCTCGTCCTGCGAGATGGCGATGGCGGCGCGGTAGGTGAGGAACACCGCGATCGACGCCATGATCGCGAGCAGCAGGATGCCCGAGCCCCGGGAGAGGCCCGCGAAGATCCGGTCGCCCATACGGCCGGTGTCCGAGGACGTCAGGACGGGCGGCCCCGGCGGGGCCGGTGGGGTTTCTATCGGTGTGGTGGAAGCCATGTCTTTCCGGTCTGTGTGGGGGAGGGCGCGCGCCCATCCCCTGGCGGCGGTGCACCGGATGGGGGACGGCCCGCCGGCCCGTCACCCGGTGGAACGGGCGGGGGCCGGTGTGCCGTCACCGGGACTGCGGGGTGGTGGGACCGGGGGGCCGTACTGCTCGGGGGGCTCGGTCCCACTCGTACGTACAACAGGTTTCGCGTTGTTGGGCGGGTCGGCTTCGGCCTCGGCTTCGGCCGAGGTTTCGGCTTCGGCCTCGGCCCGGGCTTCTGCCTGGGCCTGGGCCTGGGCTTCTGCCTGGGCCTGGGCTTCTGCCTGGCCTCAGCTGAGGGAGGCGACCGTCTCGCGGACCTTGGCGTTGATCTCCGCGGGGATCGGCGCGTAGCCGGCGTCGGCGAGCACCTTCTGGCCGTCGGCGCTGGAGGTGTAGGCCAGGAAGGACTTGACCGTGGCCAGGGTGTCGGGCTTGTTGCCCTTGTCGCAGGCGATCTCGTACGTCACCAGGACGATCGGGTACGCGCCCGCGGCCTTGGTGGTGTAGTCGAGGCCGAGCGCCAGGTCCTTGCCGGTGCCCTTGATCTTGGCGGCGGCGATGGCCGTGGAGGCGTTCTCGGAGGTGGCCTCGACGGGGGTGCCGGCGCCCGTGTCGATCTTGACGGTCGAGATCTTCTGGGAGACGGCGTACGACAGCTCGAAGTAACCGATCGCCCCGTCGACCTGCTTGACCTGCGTGGCCACACCGGCGGAACCGGACGCGGCCTGGCCGCCGGGGGCGGGCCACTTCTTCTCGGGCTCGTACTTCCACACGGAGGGGGCCGTGGCGCTCAGGTACTTGCCGAGGTTCTGCGTGGTGCCGGAGTCCTCGGAGCGGTGGAAGGCCTGGATCGGCTTGTTGGGAAGCTTGGCGTCGGGGTTGAGCTTCTTGATCGCCGCGTCGTTCCAGTTCTTGATCTCGTTGTTGAAGATCTTGGCGAGCGTCGGGGCGTCGAGTACGAGGCTGTCCACACCCTCCAGGTGGTAGCCGATCGCGATCGGTCCGCCGACCATCGGGAGGTTGATGCCCTGGCCGCCGCCGGTGCAGATCTTCTTCGAGTCGGCGACCTCCTCGGGCTTCAGCGCCGAGTCGGAACCGGCGAAGCCCACGGTGCCCTGGTTGAACGCGACGATGCCCTCACCGGAGGAGGACGACTTGTAGTTGACCTCCACGCCGGAACACGTGGCCATGTAGTTCTTCACCCAGAGGTCCATGGCGTTCTTCTGCGCGCTCGACCCGGACGCCAGCAGCTGGCCCTTGGCACCCTCGCACACCGCACTGGACCCGGCGGTGGCCTTCGTGGCCGAGCCGCCGGAGGTGTCGCTGTTGTTGTCCGAGCCGCACGCCGTGAGAACCAGGGCGCCGGAGACGGCGAGGGCACCGAGCGCGGTGGCGCGCAGCCCGTTCTTGCGCTGAAGCTTCACTTCGGGTGTTTCCTTCCAGGAGCCGCCGGTTTCTCTTCGTTCTACGGCGGCGTGCGAGGCGGTGGTGGGGACGGAGGCTTTCCGCGCACCGTGTAAGGCCGAAATTAGGCAGAACAGGTGAAGGCGCCGACGGAGCGGAGTGAACGGAAGGTGAACCGTGGCGGGCGGCCTGGTGCGGACCTGGGTGTCCGGGGGACGCGGTGGCGTTTGTCGCACAGAGTGACGGGGGCGATCGGAGTGCGGGTGGAAGCTCCCCGTACGCGCGGGGATGTTCCCGCGGCCATGACGGGCCCTGTCATGCCGGTGTCCGTACTTCCTGGCGTTTGTACGAGGGGCATGGTGCGGGCGTCCGTTACCCGTACTCAGCGCCAGGTGAGCCGCTGGCCCTCGGGGCCGACCCGGAGGCTCATGCGTCCGGCGGGCGGGCGGCCGTCCTCCGTCCACCGGGTCACGCGTTCCGTGACCGCGTCCCAGAGGCGTTCGGGCCCGCCCTGGCGGACGAGCCAACGGCCGCCCTCCTCGTACAGGACGGCCCATGCCCCGGCACGTACGTCGACGAGGACGTGCTCCGTCCGGCCGTCGCGCTCCAGCACGAGGCGCTGGGCGCCCGGGACGGCGGACTGGGCCAGGAAGAGGGCGGTCCGGTCGTCGAGTACGTCGGCCCCGAGACCGGCGGGGGCCGGGTCGGCGGAGTCGAGGTCGGGCAGGAGGCCGAGCGGGGGCGGGAAGTGCGGGCGGGCGAGCATGAAGGAGACATGGCCGTCCAGGACCGGGCCGCTCGCGGTTCCGTCGTACGACACGGTGAGGCGTACCAGCTCGGAAGCGTGCAGCCAGCCGCCGACCGTCACCAGCACCGTGCCGCCGGGCCGGATCCGGGCGATCCACTCGGGCGGGACGGTCCGTACGGCACAGGTGGCGATCAGCCGGTCGTACGGCGCGCCCGCCGCGTGGCCCGCGAGCCCGTCGCCGACGACCAGGCGCGGCCGGTATCCCGTACCGGCGAGGGCGATCCCGGCCCGCGCCGACACCTCGGCGTCTACCTCCACGGTCGTCACCGCGCCGTCCCCGATCGCGTGGCACAGTAGGGCGGTCGAGTAACCGGTCCCGGTGCCCACCTCCAGGACCCGCGCCCCGCGCGACACGTCCAGCTCTTCGAGCATCCGCACCACGAGCCCCGGCCTGGTGGAGGAGGACGACGGCGCGCCCGCGACGCGCCCATCGACCTGATCGGCGAAGACGCCTCCGGCGATCTGGGTGACGAGGGTGTCGTCCTCGTAGGCCCGCACAGGATCGGTCGGCACGGACCGGTACCAGCCACCGCCGTCGTACTCGAACCACCCGTGGGACAGGAACGCCTCACGCGGTACGGACCGTACGGCCGCCGCCCAGCCGGGGCTGAGCAGCGCACCGTTCGCGGCGAGCCGCTCGGCGAGGCGGGCGCGCGGGTCTGCGGTGCTGGTGGTGTTCATGAGGTGGGAGTTCCGTTCTGGAGGAGGTCCGCGACGGCGACGGTGACCGGCAGACCTACCGCGTCTTCGAGCCAGGCCCACTGGCCGTTCGGGTTGCACTCCAGGAACCACCATGCGCCGTCGGGGGTTACGGCGAAGTCGAACGCGCCGAAGCGCAGGCCGAAGTGGCGGAGGAAGCGGGCGAGGGCGGTGCGGAGGTCATCGGGGCAGTCGACCGGTTCGTAGGCCAGGGCGCGGTACTCGGCCCGCCAGTCCAGGACGTCGTCCCCGATCCACCGTCCGGTCTGTGTCCCGGGATCGATCCCGACGTACGGCGCGACGGGTCCGCCGTTGCGCAGGGGCGTCATACGGCGCATGCCCCAGGGGGCGGTTGTCGTGGACAAGGGGTCCTCCTTGGTGGTGCGGAGCGGGGTATTTACGTACGGGACGCCGGCCGGCGGGTGTGGTCGCCGCGCGCTGTTCACAGTCGAGTCCGGTGGTTGCGCTCCGTCACCCGCGCTCGTAACTCCTCGGCCCGGGTAGAGGGTCGTACCTGACGGGGTCGGCGTCCCACTCAAGCCCTCCGCGCGGTGGCCGGAGCTGGACGCGGGTGCCGACGTGCCCCATCACTTCGCCGAGCCGGTCCCGCCGGGTGTCCACGGCCCAGCTACCGATGCCCGGCAGCGGGCGGGCTCACCCACGGAGTCCGCAGCGATAGACACAGTCAAGAACTACCCTTCGGTTTGATGCGCCTTGGCGACGGTGGGAGGGGGTCCATGATGGCTGTGCGTGCTGCCCATGCGAGGGCGCTCTGGGTTCGCATGGGCAGCCCGAGGCGGTTCCAATGGAAGATCACGTGATAGCTGAGGACATGGCGTAGGCCCCGTTCGAGTGTTCCTTCACGGGCCGCCGCTCCGAGGGTTTGGCCCGTCCGATTAAAGGCGACTGCCCATGGGGAGGCGAATGCCATAGCTCCGTTCGGGCCGAGCAGTGGGCCGTCCGGATCGATGTCGGCGGACAGCAGTGTTCTGACGTTCTGGACCATTCCTTGCAGCCGGTCGGCCGGGATGTCGGCTGGCAGCGGTCGTTCCTCGGAGACGCGATGCCACACGTCGCCCTGTTCGTACCATTCCAGTCCGGCGGCTCGTATCAAGACGGTGCAGAGCAGGATGGAGAGTTCGCGACGGCCGAGCGGACTTTTGCGGCTGGGCAGGTTCAGGATGGTGTGGCTGTCGGTGTGGAAGAGTTGGTGGGTGGCGTGCATGGCTGCGCTGCCGCCGAAGGCTGGGGTTTCCGCCTCGTAGAGGGTCGGCCACCAGCATTGGATGTGGCCGACAGCGGAGAGTTCGTCCAGGGCCGTGGTGAACCCGGCTTTGACACGGCTGTCGTGCAAGGGTAGTTGAAGGCGCAGTCTCCAGCATGGATGTTTGCGGATGAACCACCAGGCGACGAGGGTGCCGTCCGACTCGGCGTGGTGCAACAAGGGCGCGAGGTGGTCGGCTGCGATGCTCTCGGCGGTGGTCCAGTTGGTGAACTCGATGTAGAGCTGCCACCAGTTACCGATAGATGATTGTTGCTCGATCGCGCGGTGCCCGGCCTGTTTGAAGACACTGATAGCGGTGGCGAGGTCTGCCGGGGCCAAGCGGGTGCGAGAGGCTGCTTCCCGGAGGTCTGTTCCGGCTAGGACCGACAGTACGGCGCGCACTGTCGCGTCTGGTGTGATGGCCCGGGGGCAGATCAGCTGATCAGCAGGCATGCGTCCCATCCGGAGATCGGTGTGGTGTCCCGTGTGGCGGTGTGCAGAGAGAGGGCGGCTCCCGCGTCGCCTTCGAGGAAGCCGGGTTCGTTCCCTGTGCCGGTGTGGGCCTGGCGAGTCAGGGCGTTGGCCAGGCGCGGGAGGATCGCGCGCAGTACCGGGTTTGTCGTGTCGTGGGCGGCTCGCCATACGGTTTGGTAGACACCGGCCCAGCCGTGGCACAGGCTGGTGTCGATGAGCTGGTTCGTCTGTACGGGATCGGCGAGGCAATTGCTGAGCGTGCCCTCGAAATACTGCTGGTTGCGTGTATCGCCGTTGGCGATCGTGGCCAGTTGCCCGGCACGGGCGATTCCGGGGGTGCCATAGCACCAACTCGGGCGGGCGGGACCGGGTTGGGTGGTGCGACCGCTGACGAGTTCTTTGAGAGTGATCCACTGAGGCCACCAGCCCCCGGGTTCGCCCTCTTGGCGCCAGTCGTCCAGCCAGCGAGTAATGACGTCCATGGCGTCGGTGTGGCCTTCGACGGTGATGCCGCGCCGGGCAGCGTGCGCGAGGAGCGCGAGTGGTCCGGCGATGCCATGTGCGACGCCGAAGTTGGCGTGCCCACCGGGGAACGCGTACGACTGGCCGACATGAGGATCGTGGGAGCACCACCAGCCGGGTACCGTCTGGTCGTCGATGAGCAGTGGCCGGGTGAGACGGACCAGGTAGGCAAGTACCGCGCCGAGTGCGTCGCTGCCGGGGGCGCTGCGGAGGAAGTAGGCGCCGATGCCGGTGAGGCCATGGAGCACGTCGTACTCGGCGAATGGCGGGGCAGCGCCCCGGTCGATGCGAATGTTGGCGGCTCTGACGCGGCGGTGGGCCAGGTCGGTCACGTACTGGTGGAGGGTGTTCAGGGCAGGGCCGTAGCGGGGTGTTCCGTCGGCTTGGGCGCAGTGGAGTGCGAAGGCGACGGCAGGCGCTCCATAGGTGAGGCAAGCGGTGTCGGTGCTGCTGATTTGCCGGCTGACGGTGGCTGTGAGCCAGGAGTGTGCGGATTGCCAGGGGCCAGCCCCGGTGAGGGCGCGTTCGATGTGATGCAGGGCGATTCCGGCGGCGCCGTTGGCCAGGGACTGGTCCGCTGGGCGGCGGATCATGGTTTCGGTGTCGGTCATGATGGGGTTCGTCGGCTGGTGAGGGTGTGACGCAGAGCAGCGGCGCGGGCCAGACGGTGTGTGATGCTTTCCCGGTGTGGGGCGACGCCGAGGGCGCGGACGTGGTGCTGGTGGAGCAGGGATCGCAGCACGGTCAGCGG
The DNA here is from genome assembly GCF_044752945.1 of Streptomyces sp. NPDC088554. Lineage (NCBI taxonomy): Bacteria > Bacillati > Actinomycetota > Actinomycetes > Kitasatosporales > Streptomycetaceae > Streptomyces > Streptomyces sp. NPDC088554. Next base: position 24,075 of record NZ_JBIVMF010000027.1, read on the forward strand.
GTCCCGCTGCCTTTCCAGGGCACGGCGGTAGGCGGTCAGGGCCGTGCGGCGCTGCTGCCATGCCGCCGCGACCGGTCCGCCGCCGGGCAAGGTGCGCAGGGCACCGATGCCGTTCGGTCCGGTCAGCCGGAAGGTCTCCTCACGGGTTGTGGGATTCAACCGGCCATGCTCTTGCGGCAGGTGCTGGATCAGCCACTCCAGCCCGGCCCCGGCTGTTTCCGCGAAGGACCCGGCGATGTCGGTGAGCGAGGCTGCTGTGACCGCCTCGGCTGTGATCTTGCTGAGCCGTACGCAGTGAAGCTCGGCGAGGGCAGCGGCCGTGTCGGCTGCGAACACCGTCTCGGCCGCGTCCAGCGCCGCACTGTGTCCGAAGCGGCCCGTCTGCGGTTCGTAGGTGGCGAGTTGGAGCCCGGAAGCCAACTGGCTCTCGCGTAACGCCGCCGCCCAGTTGGCGATGAGCTCGGCTCCCTGTCCGTATGTCTGTCCGTCCGCCAGCCGTACGGTGAGGGTGAGGTGCTGGTCGCGATCGGGGTGGCTGGTGTCGAGGTGGCGGTCGAACCACACTGCGGGAGCGTCCAAGGAGCTGAGGAGTTGTGGCAGGTAGTCGGCGAGGATCTCGTTTTGGCGGGCGGGATGACCGGTCAAGTGCGCGTGCAACAGCCGCGAGTGGCCCGGTAGGTGTCCCGCGTCGGGTGTGATGGGTGGCGAGAGACGCCGGAGTTCGGCCGTGATTGGGGCAGTGGTGCGCAGACGGAGAACGAATTCGTGTGCGCGGCCCATGAAGCCCCAGCCCGTTGTCGGTGAGGTGGTGCGGCTGGTCGGCACCGGATTCTCGTGCAGTTCGACCTCGCGTGCCCGGTCCAGGCGAGAGCGCAGAATCTCCCGGTGCATCGGTACGTTCAAGTCGAGGGGCAGGCGCAGGTCCGTCTCGACAACCAGTACATCCGCTGGGACACGTAGACGGTCGCGCCAGGCGGTGAACGCCGTCTCCCAATTAGCCCACGGCTGGCCGATGGTGGGGAGTTCGGTGGATGACAGGAGCCAGCGGGCCGGGGCCAGAACGGTCCTGCCGTGGCGTAGGCGCGGCAGGTAGGGCAGGCGCGCGGCGGCGCCCCAGTCGAAGCCCTTGAAGACCGCGTACCGGGCGGTGGCGATCTCGGAGAGGAGCCGGGCGAGGGGCGGGGTCAGCGTCCCGGCTTCCAGCGCGTGCAGGACCCGGGGTTCCACGCGGCGCCAGGTGGAGAGCTGGACAAGGTGTAAGTGCCGGGCGTCGGCGGTGACGGCGAGATCGTCCAGGTCAAGGGCACCGGAGTGAGGAGTGGGATGTTCGACGAGGCCAAGGGTGTCGGCGAGCAGGCGCGGGGTGCGGATGACGTTCTCGCTGCGGCGGCGCCGAGGCGGGAACGATAACTGCACGGTAGATGTGCCGGGAACAGTGTAGGAGTCGGCGAGCCGGGCACGGTCCTCCTCGGCCAGGAGGTCGGCGAAGCGTCCGGCCATGCTGCTGCCAGGCCGGGGTACCGAGGAGACCCACAGGGCGAACCGGCCACGTCCGACTGCCTCGGCGCTGTCGGAGTGGAGCTGGAATGCCAGTTCCACCAGGGGTGGGGCCGTGGTCTCGTCCGGGTCGCCGACCACGAGGGACTCGACTGTGTGATGGGTGAGCATGATCTCGTCCCGTCCGTCGAGGAGGGCGTTCTGTACGAGCGCGAGCAGGGCTTCGTCCCGGGTAGTGAACGTCTGCGGGGCGCTGGGCCAAGCGGAGCCGAGATAGCCGGCGGGCCAGCCAAGGCCGGAATCGGCAACCAGGTCAGTGACGGGCACGACGGCCCCTGCTCCGTAGCGCAGGCGGAAGCGGTTGTGGAAGTCCTTCCACCGGGGATAGCCGTACGGGTAGGGCGTCAGCCGCAGCAACACTGAAGCGGCGCTCTCTGCTTCCTCGACTACCACGGTTGGCACGGTGATCTCCGCGTCCAGGCATAGATCGGTGACCAGCGGTTGCGGGGCATCGGGGTTGAGTGGTCGCATGTGTTCGGTGAGAGCCGTCCGTTCGGCGTGAGCCGTGGCACGTCGTACGCGTGTCATTTCCTGGTGGATGACTTTCAGTTGGCCCGCAAGATCGGCCAGGCCGGGGAGAGAGGCAGCATTCGAGCTCTCCAGCTGTGCACACACATGGCCCAGGGCGTCCGACTCGGTCATCGGGGCACGCAGGCTGGTCAACAGAAGCTGATGCGTGAGGAGCCCGTCCAGCAAGCCGCCGAGTTGGTCCGGGGCAGCGGCCGGATACCCAGCCATCAGGCCCTTGCGCAGGTCCACAAAGAGGATAGGCGTACGGGCAGCCTCCAGCGCAGCGGACACCGGCCTGCTTGCGCCGACAGTGAGTTCCAGCGGCGCCAGCTCGTACGGGTCCAGTGGGGCAGGGCTGGGCACGACGAGGCGTCCGCCGCGTGCGGTGACAGTGTTGTTCGTGGTGACGGTGAGCCGGTCGAGGAGAGCGGCATGCTGTTCCAGGTGCCGCACGACACCGTTCAGCCACACCGTGTCGGAACTGAGTCTCACCCGGTGGTCAACGCCCCAGCGGACGGCTGGGGAACCGCCAATGCGAGCGGACGTGACCCCGGCGAACAGGCCGAACGGGACCGCTCGGCCTTGCCAGCGCAATAGATATGAGACGAGTGAGTGTTCCAGGCGCCGCCGCTCTCTTGCATCCGTGGTGTTCTGCTTCAGAGCAGTGTCGATCCGATGGGCCAGGAGCGGGCTGGCCACTTCAACAGCCCTCCGCAGCTCGCTGAGAGCCCAGATACGGGCCAGTCGCTCGCACCCCGTCTCCTCACTGTGCGATGGCAGCTCGGCTTCGTATCCCGGCATGTGCGCGCCTGGGAAGGTAGTGGCCCTGACCATGAGCACGCCCGTGTGTCCGTAGAGGCGTCGTTGTGCCGCCGCTGTCATCAGTCCGTTCCCCTCGTCCGGTATGGGTGGTACGAGTTGGGGCCGGGTGCGAGAAACGCCGACCGGCCACGTGCCTGGCTTCGGGCGGAGGTGAGTTTGGGGGGAGGACGGCCGAAGGCTGTGCTCCCCCCCCGCCTCCCTTCCGGTCGGTGTCAGGCAGGGTCACCCACGAACGAGACGCACGCCGTGCCTGAGCAGGTGGAGCCGCAGTTGTCGCTCGTGTCCCGCAGCAGGTCCCGTACGGGCAGTCCGGCCTCGACCACCCTCACATCGAGTGTGAACTCCGAGTCGAATGCGGCCGTGGTACTCGCCGCCTGGATGTCAGCAGCCATCTCGATCACTTCTCCCTCATCGGTTGGTGCACGGTGGCCTGACCCTTCAGGGGCCAGGAGATGACAACGCGGACATGCCGCTTGGTGATGACCCGGCCCTGCGGCAAGGCATCCTCCGGGGCACCGACCGGATATACGTAGATCACGGGGTCGGGGCCGTGCCGGTGATCACGGTCCCAGGCACGGATTTGCTCAGCGAACCTCTCGGCTACCGTCTCGCCGTCCGGTCCGAAGCCGTGCACGCCGAACTCGAACACAGGCGCGCCGGGAATCTCCTCAGTCCGGTCGATCGCGAGATAGGCGAAGCTGCCGCCGTTTACCACGGCGGGGCACGCCATACGGTTCTGCGGAGATACCAACCCGGTGTCCAGCGTCGTATCCACCGACAGCTGACAGAAGCCGTCAAGGGCCGTGGCCAGCCACATCTGAAGCCTGCCGAAGGGCTCGTCCCGGCCCACGGTGACCCCGGTCCATACCTCGGCCCGACCGGTGTCCAGAGCCCCGTTCAGCGCGTCGGCGTCGGCTCCCCAGTCGTCGTCGAAGCGCAGCCCGATCTCTTTGCCACGCAGTAGCAGCAGACGCTCCTTGTGCGCCCCGGCCCCCTGCATGGTCACGAAGCCGCAAATTTCTGTTGACCGGGAGACCAGGTGGTCACCTTCCTTGTCGAAGGCCACCGACCGGGTCAGGCCCCGCATCCGCAGCGGAACGACGAGCCGCCCGTCGGCGGCGAGTTGTTCCATCCACGAGGGAGGGATGTCCCAGGCGCCAACGGTGACCAGTAGCCGGTCGAGCGGGGTGTGGTCGGGAAAGCCGCCTTCACCGTCGGCCGTCACCACCTGGATCCTCTGGTATCCGGTCGAGTCCAGGAACCGGCGGGCTCGGTCGGTCACGAACGGGTCAATGTCCCCTGTGATCACCTCGCCTTCCCTGCCGACGAGTTCGGCCGCCATTGCCGCATTGACGCCGCCGGAGCCGATCTCCGCGACGCGCATTCCCGGCTCGATCCCGGCCTGCTCCAGCATCATGGCCTGGATCACCGGGGCGGAGACGGAGCTGATGGTGATGCCGTGCTCGTCCTTTTTGGTCGCCACGACAGACTCGGCGTCATACGCCTTCCCGACCGTCGCCTCGGGGGTGAAAAGATGCCGGGGGACAGTACGGAACGCTGTCTCCACCGGCCTGCTCCGGATGATGCCCTGCTTGATCAGCTTGTCTGTGAGGGCGTCGCGCAGCGCCTCGGCGGAGGCCGCACCGCTGGTGTTCTTGGTGGTCTCAGTCACCCCGGTGAGTGTGTCAGCGGGCGTATCGCTCTTCGACTGCGCGCGCCGGGCATCAGGCGCCATGGGCCAGCTCTCTTTCTGTACGGTTCTTGCGGTTCCCGCCCAACTCCAGGTAGATCAAGGGGGTTGGGCGGCCTGTGTCGGTGCAGCTGATAGAGCGTGCTGTCGGGTGTCAACTTCCGCACAGGCGACTCCTCGCTCCCCGGGCGAGCGCGTATTCGGTTACCTCTCAACGTCATTCGCTGGTAGACACACGTAGAGCCAACCGCGAAGTGGGCAGTTTGGGTATGAGGGCAAGGCCCGACGAGTGGTCAAAGTGGTCAAAGATCACTTGCAGTTGCGCGCGGATACGGAAGGGTGAGATTCCGGCCGTTCGCCCGAGGGCCGATGACGCCGACAGTTACATTGGTGTCACCAGGCAGGATCGGGCCAGATAGCCAACATAGAGGCGAATCGGCCAGGGTGGACAAGATCATTCAGCATGCGGGGGTGCGCCATGACGCGCAGACGAAATGAGCGGCTCGCCGCGTATCTGGCCGAAGCGGGCTGGTCACGGGCACAGGCGGCGAGCGCATACAACCGTGTTGCGCAGGAGAATAAGCTCTCCGTAGTCGGAGGCATCGGCCGTTCCCACGTCAGCATGTGGGTGGGCGGGACGCAGCCGTCCGGTGCCGCACCTCTAATCTTGAGCCAGGCGCTGTCCCGTCGTCTGAAGCGCGTCATCACACCGGAGGAGCTTGGGTTCGCAGTCTTCGATGTGCCGACAGAGGGGGCACAGGAATGGCGCGTCGACCCTTTAACCGCGCTGAATGACCTGGGGAGAGCCGACTTGGACGCGGATCGGAGACAGATCCTGACTGATGCGGTGTACTCGACGGCCTCCCTCGCCCTGCCCGGCCAGGAATGGTGGGAGACGATGGCCCGGACGTTATCCCCAGCGGTGCCAGCCGAACGACAGCGCGTCGGGCCGGATGATGTGGCCACCGTCCAGGAACTGACCGTGGCTTTCTCCCGAATGGATCAGCAGTGTGGCGGCGGCCATGGCCGGAAGGCACTGGTCCAGTACTTGCAAACGGACGTTGCTGTCTTCCTACGAGGCACCTATCCCGACGAGCGGGTGCGGCGCGCCATGTTCTCCGCAGCTGGAGAGCTTGCCTACTTGTCCGGCTGGATGGCCTTTGACAACGCGGAACATGCCGTCGCACAGCGCTACTTCGTCCTCGCGGTTAAGCTTGCCGCGCGAGCGGACGATCCCCCGCTGACTGGTCATATTCTGCGTGCTATGGCCCATCAGGCCCTTGACCTCGGCTTCCATAAACAGGCCCTCGACCTGTCGGCCGCCTCAGTAGCGGGGCAGCGGTACGCGTCGGCCACCCCTCGGGAACGTGCCCTGCTCACGGTCATCCACGCTCGTGGCCTGGCGGCGAACGGACGGAAACAGGCAGCGGCGAAAGCGCTGCTGAAGGCTGAGGACGACCTCGCCTCGGCTGATGAAGCCATCAAGGAGCCCAACCGTACGTTTTTCTTCGCTGAGGCGTCCTTGGCACACGAAACAGCCTGCACTCTCAGGGACTCCGGTGACCGTCAGGGCGCTGTTCGGCAGTTCCGGCGCAGCGTACGAACACGCGGAGCTGCCTTCCGCCGTACGCGTGCGGTGACCCTTGGATACCTGGGTGCCACTCAGATGGCGGGCGGCAGCATTGAAGAGGCATGTTCCACCTGGAGTAGTGTCCTGGACGCCATGGAAGAGGGCATCTACTCGGGCCGCGCTTGTCAGGCGGTCGTCGACATGCGCAACCTTGTTTCCCCCTACCGGCGTCGTGGGATCCCTATGGTTGCCGAGCTGGACGCTCGGGCTGCCGCCTACCTTGCCCGGGTAGATTGACCACGTCGCGACGCAGGGTCGAATAGGGGTACGCATGTCGAAGTCGCTGGAGATCAAGCCCATCGGCACCGTGGTCGGCGGGCGGACCGAACCAACCGACGACCACTGGACCGGCACGGCGATCATCCGCCTCGATCCGGACTTCCCCGTCGAAGTCGTCCAGGGTCTGGAGGAGTTCTCCCACCTGTTGGTCGTCTGGCACTTCCACCAGGCATCCCCCGACGACGTCGCCTTGCACGCCCGCAGCCCCCGCAACAACCCCCAGTGGCCGGCCACCGGCACCTTCGTTCACCGCAATCACCGGCGCCCCAACCAGCTCGCCCAATCTTTTCCCCGGCTGCTGAAGGTCGATGGCCTGGACCTTCACGTCACCGATCTGGATGCCATCGACGGCAGCCCCGTCTACGATCTCGCCCCGTACTTCCAGGAGATGGGCCCACGCGGCGAGATCTGCGAGCCCAGCTGGCCCGGCGAGATGCTCAGGGACTACTGGGGCGAGCCGCAGAGCTGACCCCGGGCACCCGCTCGCTCTGTGTCGAGACGGGCACGGTGCGGTGGTATCTCGACAGGGTCGATCCAGACGTTCAGTCAGCAGAGATCATGGTCTGCTATCGGGCTCTTGATCCCCCCGAGGAACGCGGTGAACGAGGCAGTGGGGAAGGTGAGCAGGGGGCCGTGGGGGGCTTTGGAGTCGCGTATGCCCGTGGTGTCGTTGGCGGAGGCCACTTCTACGCAGTTGTCGCCCCCTGAGCTGTAGCTGCTCTTCGCCCAGTGGGCGCCTGTCAGGTTGATTCCGATGGTCAACTCTCCTCCTCTATGAGGCTTTTGATGAAACCTCGCGATGCCGGGATGTCGAGGGCGCGTGCGCGCAGATGGTTGAACGCCACCTCGTAGCGCCCCACATGCTCATCCTCCTCCAGATAGAGGGAACTCGTCAGTGGCTCCAGCACGGTCAGCGGGTCGCCCGCGTCGAACCGGAACAGGGTGAACGTGCCATCGATGCCTGTGTGGACGCCCACATCGAAGGGGAGCACTTGAATCTCTACTCCGGGAAGCTCATCCGAGACGTCCAGCAGATGCTGAAGCTGCCCTGCGAGCACCTGCTTACCTCCCATGGCTCGACGTAGCGCAGCCTCGTCCAGTACGCACCACATGGACAGCGGGCGATCACGCCGGAGTACCTGCTGACGTTTCATGCGCAGCTCCACGAAGGTGCGCACCTCGCGCGCGGTGTTCCACTTGCCGCTGCCTTCGATCACGGCGTACGCGTACTCCGGTGTCTGTAGCAGCCCGGGAATCAGTTGGGCGGCGTACCAGTCGGCGTGCGCGGCGAGCTCTTCGAGTTCGAGGTAGTCGGCGAAGGGATCGCGGACGGCGTCTCGGTACTGGTCGAACAGGTTGGTGCGACGTGACGAGGAAGCCTGTGCGGCCAGCTGCCTGATCTCCAGTATCCGCTGTTCGTCGTGTACTTCGTATGCCTGAAAGTACTTGTCCAGCGTGGCTGCCGGGACTCGCTGCTTGCCATTTTCGATTTTGCTCAGGGCAGAGGATCCCGAAAGCCCCAGCAGCCTCACCGCGTCGGGAAGGTTGAGGCCGGATCGCTGCCTCAACGTGCGGAGCGCCAAGCCGAGTCGGCGGCGCATCAGATTAGGACGGGCATCAGCCATACGTGGTCACCGCCTCTCTCTCGGTGCGGACTCTACACAGAGGCCCGGGTCCGAAGCATGTCACTTCGTCACATTATTAAGAAAGGGTCCCGAGCCTCTTGCTGAGAAACCTTTCTTGCCTCCATGCTTTGTCATGTTGCACATGGTGATGGATTGATTGCGTGAAGCGATCTTCTGGTGCGCGTTCGTCGGCATGCGGGAACACCGCCCGGTGCCCATGGCCTCAAAGAGAGTTGATGACATGACTCAACCTATGGACGTCGGATTGCTCCATATCTGCTGCTCGGAGGCGTCCCGGTGAACCTCGACGGACGCCCCCTGCGGCAGCTGCCCTGGACCGATGAGAGCGGTCGGCCCTGTTATCTCTCGGCGGACGGCATCGGCACCGGCCCGGTGTCCCGGCTTGCCGATCGGGTCGAAGCCGTACAGCTCGCGTGGGCGGAGAGGCTGCACGAAGAGGCGCTGGACCTGTTCGCGGAGGGCGGGCCCGAGGAACTGGAAGTGGACTGTCTGGCCGCCCGGTTGACGGATGCGCTGCGGGACGTGTTGGTCATCGCGGAGAGCCGGGGGTTACGGCTGGGGCTGCCCGGGTGTGAGGGCGGTATCGGGGGCGGGCTCGGTTAGGTGTGTTCCGGGGGGCTTCGGCGGGGGACGGTCGGGGCCGCCCCCCGGCCGAAGGTGGACGTCGGGCGACCGGGCCCGGCCGGGCGCCGGGGTACGGGGTATGGGGTACGGGACGCGGGCCTACTCCGTCGCGTGCAACGAGGTGAGCAGCGCGTCGACCAGCAGCCGGTCCCGAGGCTGGGTCAGCCGCTCCCGGGCCGCCACCGGGGGGAGCCAGAGCACGCGGTCCACCTCGTCGTTGGGTGCGAAGGCGCCGGTGGTCGCCTCGGCCGCCCAGTAGGTGACCTCTTTCGGGTGACCCTGCACCGTGTAGTGGACGGTGTCGAGGAGCGGGCCGGGGGCGCAGTGGTGACCGGTCTCCTCCAGCACCTCACGGAGCGCCCCGGCCAGCGCGGTCTCGCCGCGTTTGAGCTTGCCCTTGGGGTGCGACCAGTCGTCGTACTTCGGGCGGTGCACCAGGGCCAGTTCGATGGCCTCGGCGTGGAGGAGCGGGCCCGGGGGCCGCCGCCACAGCACGCACCCCGCCGCCCGCACCACCGGGTCCCGCCAGGTCGGCGCGCTCATCCCGTCATCCCCGCCGGCCGCCACACCTGCTGGAACGCGAAGCGGGCCGCCTCCACCTCGTGTCGTTGGTCCGCGTGGAGCACGCCCAGGGCGTACGCCGTCGACGGTGCGATCCGGGGGGTACGGGCCGCGTTCGCGGCGGCGGCGGCGGCCTCGGCGGCGTCCCGGTGCAGGTCGAGCGCGTGCAGCGCCCCCGCGAGGGCCGGGTCGGGGGCGCCGCCCGCGTACCGGACCTCCTGGGCGTAGCGGTACAGCCGCAGCAACTGCCGTACGTGGTGCCACGGCGCGTCCTGTGCCTCCCCCTCCGAGGGGGTGGACAGGCAGTGGACCAGGGCGTCCGTGGTGTACGGGTACCCGACCCGCCGCAGCGGCAGCGCGGCCACGGCGTCCAGCAGCCGCTGCTCGGTCGACTCGACGGGACCGGCCAGCGCCTCGCCCGCCGGCGCGCCCGCGGGCGGGGTGAGCGGCACTTCCGAGCCCAGTACGGCCACGGCGTCGGCCACCGCGTGGAAGCGCGACGAGCCGAGCGCCTGGAGCGTGGCCGAGTGGGCCCGGGTCCGCGCCAGGGTCAGCTGCCGCTCCAGCAGCGCGCCCGCGCGCGACGCCCCCACGGCGAGCGGGCCGGGGCGCGCCTCGTCCTGGAGCGCCGGTCCCGACAGCCGGGACAGCGCCCCGAGCAGCCGGGCCAGCCGCTCGGAGCAGGCGTGTTCCTGGGCGAGTGTGCCGGAGAGCCAGCCCAGTTCCATACGGAGGTGATCCGCCCAGACCGGGTCGAGCAGCGGCCGGAACGCGTGCAGTCCGCCGCCCACCCTGCGGGCCGCGCCGCGCAGGGTGTGGGCGGCGGCCTCGGCGGCCTCGCTGTCGGAGCCGCTCTCGCCGTACTGCCGCAGCGCGCGCAGGAAGTCACCGGCGCGGGCGTGCAGATACCCGGCCAGGACCTCGCCGCCGGTCAGCCGCTCCGTATCGGGAGGGCCGGCGGGGGAGACGACCGAGGGAACGGCGGGGGAGACGACCGAGGGGCCGACGGGGGGGACGACCGGTGGCACGGCCGGTGGCACGACCGAGGGGACGGCCGGTGGCACGACCGAGGGGACGGCCGGTGGCACGGCAGCGACGGCCGCCGGTCTCATGTCCACTTCACGGTGCTGCACGCCGTCGCCTCCGGGCGTCTATGAGCATTTCCTGTACGTGCCGCAGCGGTTGGCCCTCCGCGTCCGTGGCATGTCTGGTCCAGTTGCCGTCCGCGCCCAGGTGCCAGGAGGACGTGGTGTCGGACATCCCCGTCTCCAGCAGCCGGGTGATGGCCGCGCGGTGGGCCGGGTCGGTCAGCCGCACCAGCGCCTCGATGCGGCGGTCGAGGTTGCGGTGCATCATGTCGGCGCTGCCGAGCCAGACCTCGGGTTCCCCGCCGTTGCCGAAGGCGAAGATCCGGGAGTGCTCCAGGAACCGGCCGAGCACGGAGCGTACCCGAATGTTCTCGGAGAGCCCCGCCATCCCCGGCCGTACGGCACAGATGCCGCGTACCCAGATGTCCACCGGGACCCCGGCCTGCGAGGCGCGGTAGCAGGCGTCGATGATCGCCTCGTCGACCAGCGAGTTGACCTTGATACGGACATAGGCGGGCCGTCCGGCGCGGTGGTGGGCGGTCTCCTTGTTGATCCGGGAGACCAGCCCGTCGCGCAGGGACTTCGGGGCGACCAGCAGGCGGCGGTAGGTCTCGCGGCGGGAGTAGCCGGAGAGCCGGTTGAACAGGTCGGACAGGTCCGCGCCGACCTGCGGGTCCGCCGTGAGGAGGCCGAGGTCCTCGTACAGCCGGGCGGTCTTCGGGTGGTAGTTGCCCGTGCCGACATGGCTGTAGCGGCGCAGGGTCTCGCCCTCCTGCCGTACGACGAGCGAGAGCTTGCAGTGCGTCTTCAGCCCGACCAGCCCGTACACGACATGGCAGCCGGACTCCTCCAGCTTCCGCGCCCACTTGATGTTGGCCTGTTCGTCGAAGCGGGCCTTGATCTCGACGAGGACGAGGACCTGCTTGCCCGACTCGGCCGCGTCGATCAGCGCGTCCACTATCGGCGAGTCGCCGGAGGTGCGGTACAGCGTCTGTTTGATCGCGAGGACGTCCGGGTCGGCCGCCGCCTGCTCCAGGAATGCCTGGACGGAGGTCGAGAACGAGTCGTACGGGTGGTGCAGCAGCACATCGCGCTCACGGAGCGCGGCGAATATGTCGGGTGCGGAGGCCGACTCCACCTCGGCCAGGTCGCGATGCGTGCCCGCGATGAACCGGGGGAACTTCAGCTCGGGACGGTCCAGCGACGAGATCCCGAAGAGCGCCGTCAGATCCAGCGGCCCCGGCAGCGGATAGACCTCCGAGTCGGACACCTTCAGCTCGCGTACCAGCAGGTCGAGGACGTACGGGTCGATGGACTCCTCGACCTCCAGCCGCACCGGCGGCCCGAAGCGGCGCCGCATCAGCTCCTTCTCCAGCGCCTTGAGGAGGTTCTCGGCGTCGTCCTCCTCCACCTCCAGGTCCTCGTTGCGGGTGACCCGGAACATGTGGTGCGCCAGGACCTCCATCCCGGGGAACAGCTCTTCGAGGTGGGCCGCGATCACATCTTCCAGCGGTACGTACCGCGAGGGCGACGCCTCCAGGAAGCGCGACAGCAGCGGCGGCACCTTGACGCGCGCGAAGTGGCGGTGGCCGCTGACCGGGTTGCGTACGACGACGGCCAGATTGAGCGACAGACCGGAGATGTACGGGAACGGGTGGGCCGGGTCCACCGCCAGCGGTGTCAGCACCGGGAAGATCTGCTGGCGGAAGAGGGTGAAGAGCCGCGCCTGCTCCTTCTCCGTCAGCTCGGGCCAGCGGACTATATGGATGCCCTCGTCGGCCAGGGCGGGGGCGACATCCTGCTGGTAGCAGGCGGCGTGCCGGGCCATGATCTCGCGCGAGCGGGTCCAGATCAGGTCGAGGACCTCGCGCGGCTGGAGGCCGGACGCGGAGCGGGTGGCGACGCCGGTCGCGATGCGGCGTTTGAGGCCGGCCACCCTGACCATGAAGAACTCGTCCAGGTTGGACGCGAAGATCGCGAGAAAATTAGCCCGTTCGAGGAGCGGGGTGGTGGGATCCTCGGCCAGTTCCAGGACGCGTTCGTTGAATGCGAGCCAACTGCGCTCGCGGTCGAGGAAGCGCCCCTGGGGCAGCTCGTTTCCTTCGTGGCCGCCGGACTCCTCGTACATGTCGAGATCGGCGTCGAGGTCGGGCTCAAGGTCTCCTGCGGACCCGGTCGCGGCGACCGTATGGGGCCGATGGGCGGCGATGAAACCGACCGACGGCTGCTGCGCGTGCTGGACCGGGACCTCGGCGGGCTGGTGGCTCATATCCCCATTGTTCCGCGCGGAGGGGAGGACAGGCGCGTCGGAGAGAGCGGGGGCGAGGTGGATCCTGCCGTTCCTCGCTGCGGGGGGCAGAGCGGGCTGCATTCAGTGAGGGTCGCAAGGACTTCTGAATGGCCGGTAACGGCGACATGACGTGGAGGAAAGCGGGATGGGGACTGGCGGGGCGGCGGGGGCGGGTTTCTCGTCGGTTTGTACGACTGTACGGGCCTGTGTGCGGCTGGTACGTGCGGTTGTGCGACTGCTTGCAGGACCCGCCTGTGTGCGGCTGGTACGGGCCGCGCGGCTGCTTGCAGGACCCGCCTGTGTATGGCTGGTACGGCCGCATGTACGACCGCACGGGACCCCGGGAGTCCCCTGTGCCCCCGGCGTCCCGCGTGGTCGTCCCGTACAGGTCGGGCAGGTCGTACAGGACGGGCCGATTGGTCAGGCGTGCAGCCTGCGCAGCGTCCGGAAGGCCAGGGCGAGCGCCAGCGCCGCCAGGGCCAGCAGGATGCCGGTCTCGATGAACTGGAGCGGCCAGAAGTGCGAGGCCGGGTGGTAGCCGTAGAACGTGGTGGAGACAGGGAGCTCGCTCGGCACCGCATCCTCGACCCAGTCGACCACCCAGCCGCTGTCCGGCAGCGCGCCGAGCGCCGTTTCCCTCGTGACCGGCATCAGGTACCCCCGCAGCTTGATGCCGAAGGCGAGGACGGTGACCGTCATGGCCGCCGAGGTGACCGCCATCGCCGCCACGACCCCGCGCGTCAGCAGGCCGATCAGCGCGCCGGAGGCGATGGCGAGGACGACGTACCCCACCAGGACCGGACCGAGTCCGTAGAAGGAGAAGTTCTCGTACCAGTACGCCTCGTCGCCGTGGAACGGGCCGGAGGTCCAGGTCCAGCGGTAGAGCGCGACGAACGCCATCGTCCCCAGGACCGTCCACGCGGTCGGCAGGGCGAGCCGGGCCAGCAGCCAGCGGGCGGGGGAGACGGACTGGGTCCAGGCGAGCCGGTGGGTGCCGTACTCCAGCTCCCGGGCGATCACCGGGCCCGCGACGAACGAGCCGACGATCATCGGCAGGAGCGGCGGCAGCAGACCGACGAGCTGGAACGCGTACGTGAACCGGCCCTGGACCGCGCGGTAGTCGTCGGCCCGGTTCATGCAGGACACGGTCGTGTCGCCGTCGAGCGAGCAGCCCGCGGCGAGGAGGTCGCCGTATCCGGGGGCCGCCCGCCACCACAGGTAGAACAGCGGCCCGAACGCCAGCACCAGCAGCACCGGGACGGTCCACAGCGCCCTGCCGTGCAGCCGCACCGTCACCCAGGCCGGGCCGTGCGGGGTCAGCGCGCTCATGACGCCACCTCCGTACGACCGGTCGTCGCGGACGGCGTGAGCAGTACGGGCGCTTCCGGGGTGCGCAGATACGCGAGCAACAGCTCCTCCAGCGAGGGAACGGAGGTCCGCCACGCACCGGCGGGCGGGCCCGCGCCGTCCGGCCGTACGAGCGCGGTCAGGGTCCGTCCCGTCGTACGGGACTCGACGACGGTGTACGGCCCCAGCGCGTCCCGGTCGCCCGCCGGGCCGGTGGCCAGGGTGTGTGCGGCGAGCAGGTCGTCGGTCTCGCCGCCGAGGCGGACCCGGCCGCCGTCGACCAGCAACAGATAGTCGCAGGCGTTCTCCAGCTCGGCGAGGATGTGAGAGGAGATCACCACGGTGGTGCCCCGCTCCGCCGCCTCGGCCAGCAGGATGCCCATCAGCTGATGGCGGGCGAGGGGGTCGAGGTCGGCCATCGGCTCGTCCAGCAGCAGGAGTTCGGGGCGCTTGCCGAGCGCGAGGGCGAGGGCGACGCGGGTGCGCTGGCCGCCGGAGAGGGTACGGACCCGGGCGCCGGGGTCGAGCGGGCCGCCCGCGACGATCCGCTCGGCGAGGGCCGTGTCCCAGCGCTCCGGGTTCAGCTCGCGGCCCATTCGCAGGGTCTCGCCGACCGTCAGCCGGGGGTAGAGCGGCTTGTCCTGGGCGACATAGGCGACCCGGGCCCGGACGGGCGCCGGTCCTGGCGAGCCGAGGACGCGGACCGAGCCCTCGGTCGGCGCCAGCAGCCCGGCCGCGTGGGCGAGCAGGGTGGACTTGCCCGCGCCGTTGGGCCCGACGAGGGCGCAGACGCGCCCGGCGGGGATACGGAAGGAGCAGCCGCGCAGCGCCCAGTGGTCCTGCTTCCGGAGCCGCTTCCGCACCTGGTAACGCGTGCCGAGGCCGGCGGTCTCGACCGCCGCGACCCCTGCCGCAGCCCCTGTTTCTGTCGCTTTCATATGTCCCCCCTGGACATGTCGGACGCGTCGGTCTCGGTGAATACCTGCTCGATCACGGACGTGACCAGCGCGGTCACGTCGTCCCGGTCCAGCCCCCCGGCGCGGGCGCTCCGGGCCCACGCGGTCAGCTCCGCCCGCAGGGCGGTATCGGCGGCGCCCCGGCCGAGCGTTCCGCGTACGAAGGTCCCCAGCCCCCGCCGCCCCTCGGCGAGGCCCTCGCGCTCCAGCTCGCGGTAGGCCTTGAGCACGGTGTTCGGATTGATGGCGGTGGCCTCCACCACCTCACGGGCGGTGGGCAGCTTGTCGCCGGGCTCCAGCAGGCCGAGCCGGAGCGCCTGCTTGGTCTGCTGGACGATCTGGAGATAGGTGGCCACGCCACTGCGTCGGTCGATGCGGTACGCGATCACCCACAACCACCCTTTCACTAAGGAAGTAGTGAAAGGATGTCGTAGGTAAGGGGCGCCGTCAATAGCCGGCGCCCCTTACCTGTCTCGCTACTGCCGCCTCGGCGGGTCAGGACTCGGTGCGGTACATCAGGTCCACCTCGTACGTACGGAACCCGAGCCGCTCGTACACCGTCACCGCCGCCGTGTTGTCCGCGTCCACGTACAGCATCGCGGTCGGCAGCGCCTGCGCCGCCAGATGGCGCAGCCCGATCGCGGTCAGCGCCTTGCCGAGGCCGCCGCCCTGCGCGTCGGGGCTGATGCCGACGACGTACACCTCGCCGAGCTGCTCCTCGGCGTGCGTCTTCGTCCAGTGGAAGCCGATCAGCCGCCCGTCCCGCTCGGCCAGGAAGAAGCCCTTCGGGTCGAACCACGGCTCGGCGATCCGGTCGTCCAGGTCCCGCTGGGCCAGCGAGCCCTGCTCCGGGTGGTGCGCGAAGGCGGCGGAGTTGACGGCGAGCCAGGCGGTGTCGTCCTGCCCGGGGACGAAGGTGCGGACGGTCACCCCGGCGGGCAGCACCGGCTCCGCGATGGCGAGTGGGGCCAACGGGCGCCGCAGCTGCCGCAGTTCACGGAAGAGGGTCAGCCCGAGCACCTGCGCCAGATGCCGTGCCGCGGGCTTCCCGCCGTGCGCCCACGCCCGCAGCCGCTTCCCCGACGCGCCCAGCAGCGCCGTCCCCAGCGCCCGCCCGTGCCCCCGGCCCCGGGCCCCGGGGCGGATGACCAGCTCGACGGCGGGCGCCTCGACGGGGTCGGTGTCCTCCAGCTGTCCGTACCCGGAGAGTTCGCCGTCGACGGTGAGCAGGAAGTGCCGTACGCCCTGGCGGTGGCCGCCGCGCAACTGGAGCCGGCCCTGTTCGGAGACGGCCTGCACCCCGTCGGAGGCGGCGGCTTCGGCGAGCAGGGCGAGCACCTCCTCGGCCTGCTCGGGGGTGAGCGCGTCGAGGGTCTGGATCTGCCGGCCGGGCTCGCGGGCTGCTGCGTCAGTCATGGGTCCGAGGGTACGGCGAGGGTGCCGGGGGCGATGGCGCGCCCGTACCGGAGGCCGTGTACGCGGCCTTTGCCCGGCCGCAAAGGCAACCAGCTCGTAACCCGGCACCCCCTGTTGCGCTACGCGCGTTGACCTTAGGCTGCGGCTCGCGGCCCTTCGGGCGGGCGAATTCAGGCGCCACGTCACATGCACAGGGGTCTGCCGTATGTACAGGGATCAGGGGACAATGTCAGCGAATCCGCAGAAGAACCGTGCGACAAAGAAGCGCGTGACGACGAACCGTGCGGCCCGGCGGGTGCTCGCCGCCGCCGCGGGTCTGGCCACCGTGGGCGCCCTCGTCGCCGCGATGCCGGCCACCGCGCAGAACCACGGCCCGGCCAAGGGGCACGACCGGCAGAAGCCGAAGACCGTCGACGTACAGCTGTTGTCCTTCAACGACCTGCACGGCACCCTCGAACCGCCCGCCGGTTCGGCCGGGAACGTCAGCGAGAAGCAGGCGGACGGCACGGTCAAGGCGATCCCCGCCGGTGGCGTCGAGTACCTGGCGACCTCGCTGCGCACCGCGCGCAAGGGGCACCCGTACTCCATCACGGCGGCGGGCGGCGACATGGTGGGCGCGAGTCCGCTGCTCTCCGGCCTGTTCCACGACGAGCCGACCATCGAGGCGCTCAACAAGATCAAGCTCGATGTGACGGCGGTCGGCAACCACGAGTTCGACGAGGGCGCGGTCGAGCTGGCCCGGCTCCAGAACGGCGGCTGTCACCCCACGGCGGGCTGTTTCGAGAAGGGCAAGAAGTTCAAGGGCGCGGACTTCCCGTACCTCGCGGCCAATGTGACGTCGGAGAAGACCGGCAAGCCGATACTCAAGCCGTACACGGTCTGGAAGAAGAACGGCGTCAAGATCGGTTTCATCGGGGTGACCCTGGAGGGCACGCCGAACGTCGTGACCGCCGAGGGTGTCAAGGGGCTGAAGTTCCACGACGAGATCGAGACGGTCAACAAGTACGCCAAGGAGCTGGACAAGAAGGGCGTGAAGTCGATCGTCGCCCTGATCCACGAGGGCGGCGCGCCGGCCTCCAGCGCGTACAACTACGACTGTGACAGCCCGGGTGCCGGTGACGGTATCTCCGGCCCGATCGTCGACATCGCCAAGGGCATCTCGCCGAAGGTCGACGCGCTGGTCACCGGCCACACGCACCAGGCGTACGCGTGCACGATCCCGGACCCGTCGGGGAACCCGCGGCTGGTGACGTCGGCGGCGTCGTTCGGCAAGCTCTACACGGACACCACGTTGACGTACGACCTGCGTACGAAGGACATCGTGCGGACGAGCGTCAAGTCGGCCAATCACATCGTCAGCCGTGACCAGGCCAAGGCCCAGGACATGACCGACCTGATCGCCCGCTGGAACAAGCTGGCCGCGCCGATCGCGGGCACCCCGCAGGGCTACATCTCGGCCGACATCAACGGTCGTGGCGCCACGACCCTCGAAACCCCTCTCGGCGACCTCATCGCGGACGCCCAGCTCGCGGGCACCTCGGCGGCCGACAAGGGCGGGGCGCAGATCGCCTTCATGAACTCGGGCGGGATCAGGGCCGACCTGGTCCACAAGGCGTCCGGCGCCGAGGGCGACGGTGTCGTGACCTACGGTGAGGTGTTCACGGTCCAGCCGTTCACCAACATGACCAACACGATCACCCTGACGGGCGCGCAACTGCTCGCCGCGCTCCAGCAGCAGGTCAGCGGCTCGAACGAGGCGTCCCCGAAGATCCTCCAGGTCTCGAAGGGCTTCACCTACACCCTGGACATGACGAAGACGGGCGCGGCCCGCGTCATCACGGACTCGGTCCGGCTGAACGGTGAGCCGATCGACCCGGCGAAGCCCTACCGCGTCACCATGAACGAGTTCCTCGCGGGCGCGGGCGACGGCTTCCCCGCCTTCGGTCAGGGCACCGACAAGCTGGTCGGCGCCTCTGACCTGGACATGTTCAACGCCTACCTGAAGGCCAACTCCACCCCGACCGCCCCGCTCGCCCCGCCGGCGGCGGACCGGATCACGATCATCAAGTAACCGCGGAGTTCTCCCGAAGGGCGGTGGGCCGTGCGCTCACCGCCCTTCGGCGTACGGGGGCCTTCCGTGTGTACGGAGCGGTGTGGGGGACCGCCCGTCGGCGAGGGGCACCGGCACCCGGGGGGAGGGGCCCGTGGGGCTATCGTGGACGCATGTCCGCCCCTGAGCTGATCCGTATCGTCTCCCGCGACTCGCCCATGGCCCTGGCCCAGGTGGAGCGTGTACGCGGAGAGCTGGCCGCGCTGTATCCCGGGACCGTCACCGAGGTCGTCCCGGTGAAGACCACCGGCGACAAGTGGATGGGCGACCTGAGCCTGGTCGAGGGCAAGGGCGCGTTCACCAAGGAGGTCGACGCGGCGTTGCTGGCCGGGGAGGCGGACCTCGCGGTGCACTGCGTCAAGGACATCCCGGCGGACCGCCCGCTCCCCGCGGGCACGGTCTTCGCCGCGTTCCTCAAGCGCGACGACATCCGCGACGCCCTGATCCACCCGGCGGGCCTGACCCTCGACGAGCTCCCCGCGGGCACCAGGATCGGCACCTCCTCCGTCCGCCGCATCGCCCAACTCGCCGCGTCCCACCCCCACGTGGAGTGCGTCCCCTTCCGGGGCAACGCCAACCGCCGACTGGAGAAGCTCGCCGCGGGCGAGGCCGACGCGCTGCTCCTGGCCGTCGCGGGCCTGGAGCGCATCGGCCGCCCCGACGTGATCACCGAGATCCTCTCGCCCGAGGTCATGTGCCCGCCCATCGGCGCGGGCGTCCTGGCCCTCCAGTGCCGCGAGGACGACGGGGCCCTCATCGAGGCGGTCAGCGCCCTCGGCGACCCGCACACCTACCGCGAGACCACGGCGGAACGCATGTTCCTCCACGTCCTCCAGGGCCACTGCAACTCACCCATCGCGGGCTACGCCAGGTCCCTGCCCAACGGTGACCTCTCGCTGCGGGCGTGCGTCTTCACCCTCGACGGCAAGACCGTACTGAACGCCCACGAATGGGCGGGCCCCCTGGACCCGGCCACCCTCGGTACGTCGGTGGCGGTCACCCTGCTGCGGCAGGGCGCGCGCGAGCTGATCGACAGCATCGCGCACTGACGGGAACATCGCGCGCTGACGGGGACATCGCGCACTGACGGGGACATCGCGCACTGACGGGGACATCGCGCACTGACGGGAACATCGCGCACTGACGGGAACATCGCGCACTGACGGGAACATCGCGCGCTGACGGGCGCGAGTGCAGGTCACCCGTGCCGGGCGGCCCGTGGTCACACACTGAGCGGTACGTGATGGATCTCGTCAGCCGCGTGGCCGGCCCGCTCGTGCACCCGCCGCACCTCCTCCGCCGAGGGCGCGATGATGGTGGGGAATCACCGCGGAGCCGCCGAGCAGCAGAGCGGCCGGGGTGTAGGCGGGGGTGCCTATGGCGCGTTCCAGAAAAGGCAGGTAGTTCCAGCGCACCGCCGGGTGGACCGAGTGGGCGTAGTGGAACAGGTCGCCGTACGGAAGCCAGGTGCCTCGGGCGAGCAGTGCCAGCGCACGATGATGCGGATACAGCCGCAGGCAGCGGGCGGCTTCGATGGCGGCGGGGCCTCCGGTGGCGGGCCCGGCATCGAACCAGCGGTGTTCCACCAGCAGCGACATCCAGGCCAGTTGGGGGTAGAGCAGCAGCCTCGGCAGGAGAAAGCCGAACACGGCGACGGGCCAGCCCAGGAGGCTCCCCAGAGTCAGTGGAACAACGACGAAGGCACCCAGCCGCCACCAGTCGGCACCCAGCGGGTTCAGGTTGCGGACCAGACTGCGGCAGGTGTCCGTCACCCCGCCGATGGTCAGTGGGAACACCATTGCCAGAGCGAACCGCCAGGAGCCGACTCCGGGACGCAGACCCGCCATACGGAGTTCAGCGAGATTGGGGTCGACACCGGCAACTGTCGCGTTGGGATGGTGCCGGCGGACGTGTTTTTCCCGCCGAACGGGCACCGGTACGAAGCCGAGTGGTGCGTGCACTGTCGCTTCGGTCAGTACGGTGCCCAGAACACCGCTGCGGGTGAGCACACCGTGGACAGCGAAGTGGCTGACCTCCTGGAGATGCCGGAACTTCACCGACACCATCAGAGCCGCGATGACCCAGCCCACAGGGCCCGTACGCGAGGCCAGCAACCACCAGCCGGCCAGCTCCAGCCAGTGCCCGGCGAGCAGAAGAGCCGGGGTGAGGTTGTTGGATCGGCTGCGTTGCAGAGCCATGGAGGACCGCAACGAACCCGAGAACCCGCTGAGGGGTAACGGGTCGAACCACCACCGGTACGGGCTGAACCACCAGCGGTCGCACTGGCGCAGAACGACCCCGGAGGCAATGACCGTCAAGACCGTTAAATGAGTGACCATCCCCCACCTAACCCATGGCTGGATTGACCCCGGCCGTGTGCAGCGCCTTGAGGTTGTCCTCGAACAGCGCGGCGAACGCGTTGACCTCGGAGAGATAGGTCTCCCCGGTGAACTCCAGTGGCGCGTCACCCAGCAGATCGGCGGGGTTCAGTTCGGTGCGGTAGACCACGGTGGCGTTGCCCTCCAGGACGGGCTGCCACCGGCCGTTGCTCTCCTGGAGCCAGGACCGGGCAGGGCCGCCCGCGTTGCGTACCCGCAGCCGGACATCAGGGTCGACCGGCCCCAGCTTGGAGTACACGGCACGCGAGGCCGCAATCCCCGAACCGCAGGACGGGGTCAGCCCGGCGCCGCGCTCGAAGGTACGGATGAACACCTCTTCGTCATCCAGGGGCAGGACGAAGGAGACATTGGCACCGATCGGAAACGCCTCGGTCTGGTCGGCCACCCGCCGCCCGGTCTCCACCAGCTCCGCCTCGTCGTAGGCGCCGACGATGCTGACCAGATGGGAGTTGGGCACCGCCAGCGCGGACATCGCGCGAGTGGCGTGGAAAGCGGGCAGAACCTGCCCGACGAAGGGCCACCGGACATCGGCCACGATCGGGTCGGCAGGGGTGAAGTCGACCGGAGGCAGCTCCACCGAGACCTGTCGAACCCCCTGCGGGGTGTCCTCCGCGTTACGCACGGTGAAGCTGTACGGTCCCGTGTGCACCACGGCCGTCTCCGCCTCGTACCGGTCCAGCAGCAGCCGACCGGCACAGCGCATGCCATTGCCGCACAGCAGGGCGGGCGAACCGTCCGGGTTGAAGAACCACGCCTTGGCCGATCCGTCCCCGTTGTCGGCGAGGAAGTACACGCCATCGCTGCCCAGACCTTGCCGCCGGTCGCACAGTCGTTCCACAGCGCGGGACAGTTCGGCGGAGGAAAAATGATCGTCCGGGGCGCCGTCGATCACGAAGATGTCGTTACGCGATCCGTGGGTCTTGGCGATCGAGAGAGATGACATGGCTGGCGAGGACCGCTTTCCGACTCGCACCGGCCTCGCAGACCGGCTGGTAGCGGCCATTCTACCGAGGCGTTGGGACAACCGGCCGCTGTCCGGATCGGGGGGAAGGGCTGCCGGTCCTCACAGCCCGTTCACGACCGCCCGCGCCCGCGCCGCGTCCCAGCCGCCACCGTCGAGCATCGGACGTACCGCCGCCTCGTAGGACTGGAGTATGAAAGGGGCGGAGGTGGTGCCGTGTCCCCAGATCGACTCGAAGCGCCCTGTCCAGCGGTCGACCTGCTTGAAGTACACGGACGAGCGACCGCGCGTGTACTCCGCGTCACCCTGCTCCTCCTCCACCAGCACGGCGGCCCCCGAGACGACCACGAAGTCGATGGCCTGATCCGCCCGGAGCCGGTCACGTACGGCGATTCCGCACTGGACGCCGAGAGCGCGGTGGTGATTGATCAGTTGCAACAGAGCTGTCGCGAAAACCTCCTGTGCCAGGTCGGAGGCCCGGGTGATGAACAGCCGCTGGATCGTGCCGCCTGTTTCGACGAGTCGACGATTGACGGCGAGGTACTCCCGCCGCTGGGTGAGCAGGTCCGGATTGACGGTCAGATCGGCGGCCAGCACGCGTCTGGGCTCGGACTCGCACTCGATGAGGACCTTGTACAGCAGTACCGAGAGCCGCGGAACTTCCGATGCGTACACCTGGAGATGTCCGTCCGCGATCTCCCCGAAGTCGGCGATGAGTTCGTTCTCCAACTGAGTGCGAACCCGGTCGAAGTACTGCCGATCGGCCATCTCACGGCTGTTGGCCCTCCGAAGCGAGATATATGCCCTTCGTAACCACACATGGTTGGCGACCAGAAGCAGTACGAGAACGGTCTCCACCGCGAACAAGGTGTTCTTCGCCCTCGTGGTCTCGCTGATCCAGGCGACCACGGGCACCGCGATCCCGGCGATCCCGATCACCGCGTTGAGCAACGGGGAGGAGAGTCCGTCCGCGATGCGGCCGGTCAGGTCGCGGCGGACAGGTACGGCAGTCATCAATGGCCCCCGGGGTCCGGCGGAAGCACTCCGGCGCCACATGATTCCGGAGCGTCTCCGGCGTGACAACCACGCCTTCATCCATGTCCGCCGCGCCTGCCGTATCCGCCATGGGAGCGAGGGGGCGCCGAGCCGGTACGGCCGCGTAGACCATTCCCACCGCGACCGAGGCGAGGGCGATGGCCACGACGACGAACCCCACGACCCCGTTCACCCGGGCGTCCGGGTCGCCGTATCGACGTTCCTGAGGGTGAACCAGATCGCCTTGCGGCAACTGTCCTCGCCCCCGTAAATCGTCGCGCCCCACGCCACCGCGAGGCTCGCCACCAACGAAATCCCCCGCCCGCCCTCGGCGTCTTCTGCGTCTTCGCTGTCTTCTGTGTCCTCTGTTGCGGTGGGCGCGGGCATGGGCAGGGCCCAGGGCCGGTCATCCGTCACGGAGACGGTCACATCCCGGTGGCCCACCGTCACATGAACGCGGATCAGCGGGGTTCTGGTGTGCCGATGAGCGTTGGTGACGACTTCGGTGGTGCACAGCCGCGCGTCGTCGACCAGCTCGGGCCGGGTGCGGTGACTGCTGGTCCCCAACAGTGAACTGACGAAATCACGTGCGATTTTGGCGGCGACAGGCGTGTTCGGCAGCGCCAGCCGATAGGTCTCCCCGCCCTGCGGGGGCGGGGGCGGAGGGGGTGCGGTGGCGGTGACGGTGGTCATGGCGTTCTCCCAACGCGGTCTGTGAACAGGTGCGTTGCACGCCATGCGTGGCAATGGCCGTACCGGGCGCGAGGTTCAAGGCGCGCGGAAGCGGCTGCACTTCGGTCTTACTGGCGGCGACGCGGTGCTGGGATGACCATAGCGCGCCGTACAACTACTTGTACGCAACTGGAGCAGGGGCGCGACCGGTTCGCTATCATCGAGACGCCAGTCACAATGGAGATACTGCGAAGAGGAGAGGCTGATGCCACCGAGGAAGGAGCCCACGGTGCGGCAGTGCCGGTTGGGCAGCGAACTGCGCAAGATCCGGCAGAGCGCCGGCCTTTCCATCGCCCAGGCCGCCCCGATGCTCGCCACCGACCGCACCACCGTCAGCAACACGGAGTCGGGTCGCTTCGGTGTGAGTCCCGAGCGGGTTCGATCGTGGGCCGAGAAGTACGGCTGCACTGACGCGGCTTACGTTGACGCTCTTGCAGCCATGGCGGCTGAGCGCATAAACGGTTGGTGGGAGGACTACCGAGGTGAGCTTCATGATGTAGCTCTCGACCTGGCCGAGCTGGAGTATCACGCGGTTGCGATCCGTGGCATGCAGATCATGCATGTGCCTGGTCTGCTGCAGAACGAGAACTACATCCGCGCGGTTTACTCCGAATTCGTTCCGCCGCGAAGCCCGGCGCGTCAGCGCCGCTTGGTCTCGCACCGGCTGAAGAGGAGGGACGTACTCGACCGGGAGAACCCACCGGACTGCACGTTTCTCATTCATGAGGCTGCCTTGCGTATGACATTCGGCGGCCCGGAGGTTCTCCGAGGTCAGCTCAAGAGCCTTCTGGTCGAGTCGGAACGAGACAACGTGACCATCTTGGTGATTCCGTTCTCCGCAGGTGGAATCCCGCACGGGAGCAGCTCGGCGCACTACGTCTACGGGCCTGTCCCACAGCTGGACACGGTGCAGACGGACACGCCGACCGGTTCAGGGTTCGTAGATGCGGAACTACGTCTCTCCAACTGGCGTGCTGTGCTCGACCGCGCCGAAGAGAAGGCGCTTGATCCGCAGCAGTCCAGAGACTTCATCGATAAAGTCGCACAACAAATCTGAAGGCGTGAAGTTCATGCACATTCAATGGCGCAAGTCCTCAAAGTCGGGTGAGCACGATCAGGCCGAGTGCCTCGAACTCGCTGAGTACGACGGCGAGATCCTGATGCGCGAGAGCGACAACCCGGACGTGGTCATCCGCACCACCCGCGCCAAGCTCCGCGCGTTCCTCGGCGGCGCCAAGGAAGGCGAGTTCGACGATATGGCGTGAGTTCGCCATGTCGCAGCAGTGCAGCGGGCGGTCACCATCGGCGCAGATGGAGGCCGCCCGTTCGCGTGGGTGCTCTCTTCGCGGGGGTGCACTCGCGCGCTTCTCTTGACTGGATCTCCGGATCGGTATGTGCCGGTACTCACGGGCGACTGGGGAGGGACGCTAGCCTGTGTGCCCTCGTAGCACTAGAAGTAATGACCCGTATCACTCATTAGAGTCAAACACTTGATACGGATCGGTCGCAAACGCTAGCGTCCTCTCATGCCGCAGCTCCGGGCCGATTCCTAGGCAGGCCCGTGCCCGGAGCTGTGCGCAACTCTCCTCGGACTTACGCCAGTTGGGGGAGAGCGCCCGAAGGGTCGCCCCCTCCCGCTCCTCCTGCCGCTCGTCACGCCGGCGCGCGGGGAGCCGAGGGGGCGGCCCCCGCCCCGTCACGCGGAGGAGACGGAACGTATGACGCTCACAGTGAGCCACACGACCACGCGCCAACGACTCGCCGAGGAACCGGAGTTACCGGAAGCCCGGGAGAACGCGTCGGGGACCGCGCTCGGATTCGCCGAATCGACACCGGAGTTGCTGATGCGCGTACTGCGCGGGCTCAGGAGGCTGCCCGGATGAGCGACGGCAGCGAGGCGCGACGGCGGCTGTCGTTGCTGATCGAGGTGTACGGCGCGGATGGCGCCCTGGTCGTACGGAAAGACCCGGCGCCCCCGCCCGACGAGGAACCCCCGTCGCCCACCGACGCCGAGCTCAGCGAGCGCGTCGCCGAACGGAACCGGCGCAGCAGCCGGGGCGGGGTGTGAGTGGTGGACTCGGACCGGACCGCCGAAAAAGACAACAGGAGAGGGAACTCCATGAAGACGTGTATGCGCTGGCTTGCCGCTGTTGCGTGCCTCATGCTGCCCCTGACGGGGACGGCCCATGCCGAAACGTCCGTCGAGGCGAAGCCGCCGAAGCGGTGGCACTCGACGGCCACGTGCGGCGTGGAGAAGATCGGGAAGGGCGACCACGGCAACAAGCAGTTGAAGGGGAGCGGAACGGGAAAGAGCAAGAGCGCGGCACAGAAGGCCGCGCAGAGCGACGTACAGGATCAGATCAGTCGTAAGTACGGAAAGGGGTACCGGGCGCACCACTGCACGTTCCGCAGTTCCAAGAAGTGAACGTGCCATGTGCCCGGACGAAGCATGAACAACAGGGCGAGGAAGAAGCTCCCGAAGCGGCTTTGTGAAGCGGCTGCGAATGGTCGAGTGGGAGATCTGGAAAAGACGCTGGCGCTCGGTGCGGATCCGAACGCTCGGTTCGAGGGCGCTACCGCTCTCTATCTGGCGGTGGTGCAGGGCGAGTTCCGCTGCGCGGCCTTGTTGCTCCAGGCGGGAGCCGCGCCGAATGAAGCGTCTCGTGGCCGGCGCGGTGGTCTGCCTCTCGCGGCGGCTGCGGCGCACGCGGACCTGGCACTGACCGAGCTGCTCCTCGGGCATGGCGCGGATCCGCTCCTTCGGGAGAGCGCCGGTGGTTCGGCTCTTGACTGGGCGCGAGGCTGGGACGAGGACGTCGATGCGCATCGCGCGGTTGAAGAGTTGCTGGTAGCGGCTGCGTCCGGAAAGTGAAGGAGTAGAGGGGACAGCCTTGGGGCGGCCCCCTCTACCCGACGACGCGCCCAGTCGACTGCCGCCGAACTCGGCGAGCGCGTTGCTGAACGGGAACCCGGTGCGGTAGCCGGAGCGGGGGCGTGAGTGGTGTGGTGCCTTCACGTGTGCCTGACGGGAGAGTAACGGCGTGACTACACTCCGCCCGATGGAAAACGAAAATGCGGAACCGGCCCATGTCGATGCACTGCGCGAGAAGATGATCGTCGAGCTGCGCGGGCTGAGCGCGATCCGTACCGACGCGGTCGAGAGGGCCGTCCGTACCGTTCCCCGGCACCTGTTCATGCCTGAGGAGACGCTGGAGGGGGCGTACGCGGCGGAACGCGCGCTGGTCACGAAGAGGGACGAGCGTGGCGTGGCGCTCAGCTCGGTCAGCGCCGCCCGTATCCAGGCGTTCATGCTGGAGCAGGCCGATATCCGCCCGGGAATGAGGGTCCTGGAGATCGGCTCAGGTGGCTATAACGCGGCGCTGATCGCGGAACTGGTCGGTGACGGCGGAGAGGTCACCACCATCGACATTGACCCCGATGTCATCGACCGAGCCCGATCGCTGCTGCCCGCCGCGGGGTACGGGCACGTACACGCTCTCGTTGTCGATGGCGAGGAGGGTGAGCCCGAGCACGCTCCGTACGACCGCATCGTGGTGACGGTCGAGGCGTCCGATCTCGCAGCGGCCTGGGTGGAGCAACTCGCGGAGAACGGGCGGATTGTGGTGCCGCTGCGACTGCGAGGGCTGACCTGGTCGGTCGCTCTCCAGCGCGAAGAAGGGCGTTTGGTGGCCCGGGACTTCGAGGTCTGTGGCTTCGTACCCATGCGCGGGGCCGGAGCTCGGGACGAGGAACTGGTCATCCTGCATGAGGGTGAGGGCGAGGAGGTCGGCCTGCGCCTGGATGAGGGACGGGTGGACGTCGAACAGTTGCGCAAGGCGCTGTCCCGGCCACGGACCGAAGCGTGGTCCGGAGTGACTCTGGGGCTCGGCCTGCCGTCCGACGGACTGGAGCTGTGGTTGGTCTCCGTCCTGCCCGAGTTCGCACTCCTGGCGGCCACCCGGCAGGCGCGCGACCGTGGCGTGGTCGCCTCCTGGTCGCGCCGGGGGGTTGCCACTCTCCTCGACAGTGCCACCGGATCCTTCGCCTACCTGACGATGCGGCCGACCGGCCCCGAGCGGACGGACTTCGAGTTCGGGGCTGTGGCGCACGGACCGCAGGCCGCGCGGACGGCAGACCGGCTGATCGCGGAGATCCAGACATGGGGCCGCGAACACCGAGACCAGCAAGCGGAGTTGAGGGCGTATTCAGTAGCCGCCCCCGGTGAGCGGCCGCGTGTGGGGCAGGCTCTGGAAAGGGCGTCCTTCCGTTTCGCGATCTCCTGGCCTACTGGATGATTTCAGGCCGGTTCGTAGAAGTCCGCTGCATGGTGGGCCGACGGAGAATTTCATACGGAATGATTCCGGAGAGAATGGCGTGGGAGTCCGCCGGACTTGCTATAAAGGTATTTTTCAATGTTTCCGTCGGGGGCGCTGCATCCTTGCGGCGACCCCGACGAGATGAACCAAGATTTGTTCAGATTCGAGTCAGATTTCACGCTGGGGTCGATTGGTCATTTTGCTCAGCACGAGGCTATAGATGCTTCATATTCTGATTTCCCCGATTCGCTTGGATCGAAGGGCGTTTGGTCAGAGATGGCGCCCTTCAGCTACGCAGACACTAGCCTCAAGTCCATTGGGAATAGATGGAGTTGAGGATAACTTGAGCTGCTTTCTGTGGCGGCCGCAGCAGAGAAGGAACCCGCCGGGCATTGCCGTGCGCGGAGCAAGCGCCCTGCGGACGAGAGGAAACCGCTGCGCGTACGCCGCAGGCATGCGCGGCGGCGTACGGCAGCCAGCGCCTCTCCCCGTACAAGAGGTACGCGATTGCTCCGGTCTGGCGAGCGGACCGGCCGGGGAAGGGGACGTACCTGCCGTACGCAGGGAGCCAAGGGGGCCCGCCCTTGCCCGAAGAGGAGCCCCCACCCTGCCCGCCCCGCCGAACTCGGCGAGTGCGTCGCGGAGCGGAACCGACGCGCGGACGGGGCGAGGTGTGAGTGGCAGGGAAGATCGAGGGAGGCTCGGGGGAAGAAACGCCGTCCCGTGTTGTTTTGCTCCGGGGCGCTGGGTTCCGGGACTATGACCGGCATGGCCTCCTTAAAGCAGTTCGATCCAGCCTCCGGGACGCGGGACTTCCTCGCAGCCGAGTTCGAGAAGCGCGAACGAGCTTTCGCGACTATCCGTACGGTGTTCTCTCGCTACGGTTTTCAGCCGCTCCAGACCCCCGCTTTTGAGCGGCTTGACGTGCTCACCGGCAAGTACGGGGATGAGGGCGACAAGCTGATCTTCAAGATCTTGCGTCGAGGTGAGCACGAGGCGACCGGAGAGGCCGATCTGGCGCTCCGCTACGACCTCACCGTCCCCCTGGCTCGCGCGGCGGCGGCGTACGGCAGCCAGCTCCCCTCCCCGTACAAGAGGTACGCGATTGCTCCGGTCTGGCGAGCGGACCGGCCGGGGAAGGGAAGGTTCAGGGAATTCGTCCAGTGTGACCTGGACATCGTGGGTTCGTCCTCGCCTCTGTCGGACGCCGAGATCGTACTTGCGCTGCACGACGCGCTCGCAGCGCTCGGTGTGCCCGAGTTTCGTTTTCTGGTGAACTCCCGGCAGGTCCTGTTCGGTCTGCTGGAGGCGTACGGGGTTCCGGATGATCTCGGTTCCGGTGCTCTGATCACACTGGACAAGCTCGACAAGCTCTCGCCGGCGGCGGTGGTGAGCGAGCTGGTATCCAGTCGTGGGCTGGCACCGGAGACGGCCCAGGGCTTGGTCGATGACCTGACGGCGGAGGATGCCGTCGAGCGGGTCAGGGGAGAGCTGAAGGCGAGTGAAACCGGTCAGGTGGGCCTGGCCGAGGTGGACCAGTTGCTGGAGCTCACCAAGGGCGCGATTCCGTCCGAGCGCATCGGGTTCACCCCGAATCTTGTGCGCGGGCTCGACTACTACACCGGAATCATTTTCGAGGTGGTCGCCCCTGGCATGCCGGGGTCGATCGCGTCCGGTGGCAGATACGACAGCCTGATCGGCCGTCTCGGGGGCAAGGAATCTCCCGCATGCGGCGGCTCGCTGGGAATTGAACGGATCCTGCCCCTTCTGGGGCAGACGGAAGAGAACAGTTACGCACAAGTTGATGTAGCTGTCACGGTGATGGGCGAAGAACAGGCCGCGGAAAGCTT
This sequence comes from Streptomyces sp. NPDC088554, assembly GCF_044752945.1. Classification (NCBI taxonomy): domain Bacteria; kingdom Bacillati; phylum Actinomycetota; class Actinomycetes; order Kitasatosporales; family Streptomycetaceae; genus Streptomyces; species Streptomyces sp. NPDC088554. The sequence continues at coordinate 53,894 of NZ_JBIVMF010000027.1, forward strand.
CCGATTGGCGTCCGAAATTCGGCGTGCTGGTGTGCGAACCGGAATCTATCTGGGGGCAAGTGGGAAGTTCGCCAAGCAGATGAAATGGGCTGCCGATCAAGGAGCTCGTTTCTGCGTGATCTACGGCGTGGCCGAACGGGAGGCCGGCATGGTCACGTTGCGGGACATGGACAGTGGCGAACAGGTTCAGGTCCCGTTCGACCGTACGGCCGCAGAACTCTCGCGAAGGTGTACGCCCTCCAGTTGACCGGCGGTGGACCTGTTCCGCTGCTGGCTCGTTCCAAGACGGATCAGAGGAGAAGCGGATGGGAACGCAAGGGGATCGGATCTTCCAGATCACGGCTGAGCAGGGGTTTCCCGACCCCTGGCTCAGTTTCGGGGACTCCTTATGTGATGAGGCTGCTCTCAGCACGGAGTTGACCCGCGCCATCAGCACGGCACGCAAGGGGCCCTCGGGCGAGGCGGGTGCAGAGGTCTCCAGAATCTTCGATGCGAAGCAGGCGAACCTTCGCCGTTGTGCGGGCATCCTGGATCAGGTTCTGGGCGACTACGACGCGTCGGGCATGTGGGACGTTCTGGATGAACGAGCTGTCCGGCTGGACGTTCAGGATGTTCTGGAAACCTGGGGGCGGACTCAGGCGTTGCATCCTTTCCCGGTTGTGCTCAAGAGTCTGGAGTTCAACTGGGGTTATATGAAGGAGCACGGGGTTCGCGCCTTCTACGAGATGACGCGGGGCTACGTCTCCCGGCTTCAGGAGAACACCGAACGGTGGCATGACGCCTGGATCATTGAGGCTGAAACCGGTGTGCTGGACCGCATCACGTCCATCGAATGTGACCTCGCCAGTATTGAGGCGCCGATGCACTGCGATGTGTGCAAGAAGACGATTACCGCGCTGCTGTATCTCGACGGGTGATCGTAGGCTGTGCGCACTGGCGCCCGACTCGGTGTTGATGAGCCGGATGCGCACAGGCCGCGTGTTAATTCTTGAGGGCCCGCCGTCGAGGCGGGCCCTTCCGTGTTACTGCCTGGAACGGCGGCTGCACACGGCGGGGGTGAGTGCCCCGCCGGGGCGGAATTCGGGGGCGAGGCACAGTAGAGGGCTGTGTCAGGGTTCGCGGCGGCTCTGGACGCGGATCGCTGCGATCATCAGCGCGGCGGCCAGGGCAGCGACGTACAAGCCTGCCGTGTACGGTCCGCCGGGGAATGGCGCGCCGGGCTGTCCGACGAAGTCGCTCAGAGCCACGAACGGCAGCCAGGCGCCGATGTCGATGCCAAGCAGCCACTCCGCGAGCGCACCCATTATGGGTTCACCGGCCAGTGTCCACAGGAGCAGCACCGTGATCGCCGCGCCGTCACTCTTGAGGAGCACTCCAACGGCCACGCCGAGGACGGCGCAGATCGCACAGGCCACGGGAACGGCGAGGATCTGCCGCCATTCGAGGACGGACGATGGGGCGAGATCGGCTGTGGAGTCGGCAAGCACTGCCGTGATGAGTCCACCGATCACCAGCGCCGTGCCTGCCAGCGCTGTGAGCAGAGCGGCGACGGCAGCCTTTCCGATGAGCAATTTAGGCCAAGACGGGATGGCAAGGTGGGAGGCCCAGATGGTGCCGGTGCGGAACTCCTGGGTGGCCGACCGGGCAGCGAGCAGGGTGAGCAGGAGCTGCCCGAGGCCGGGGCCAGCCATGGCCTCAGCGATGCCCGAGGTGTCCGTGTCTACGGGCTGGGTGACGGCGAAGGCGCTGAACAGGAGGGATACGACGGCCGCGATCCCGAGGAACCACCACGTCGAGGCGAGGGAGCGGAGCTTGATGGCCTCGGCCTTCAGGATGTTGGTGCTCATGCCTGGCTCCCCTGTATGAGGCGGGTATTGCCGCGGTACTCGACTGATTCCGCAGTGAGTCGGAGGTATGCCTCCTCGACGGTGCGGCGGCGAGGGGTCAGCTCGTACAGCACAATGCCCATGTCGGCTGCCGCCTTGCCAATGGCATCGCTGCTGATGCCTGTGACGACGAAGGTTTCTGCGACTGCCGGGGCTTCGGCGATGGTTGCGCCGTACTGTGCGGCCAGTGCGTGGAGCTTGGCGGCGTGCGGGGTACGCACCATGACTTCGTCTGTGGAGGCGTCGGACGTCAGGTCTGTGATGGGCCCCTGCGCGAGCAGTTTCCCACGGCCGATCATTACCACTTCGTCGGCGAGCTGAGCCATTTCAGCCAGCAGGTGACTGGAGACGAAGACTGTCCGGCCCTCTGCGGCTAGAGCACGCAGTAGGCCGCGTAGCCACGCGATGCCTTCAGGGTCCAGGCCGTTGGCGGGTTCGTCGAGGACGAGAACGGAGGGGTCGCCGAGCAGCGCGGTGGCCAGCCCGAGACGCTGGGCCATGCCGAGAGAAAACCCGCCCACATGCTGCTTGGCCACGGGGGTGAGTCCGACCTGGTCCAGAACTTCGTCGACGCGGTGAGCAGGGATGCGGTTGGTGTGGGCGAGCCACGACAGATGGGCGCGGGCGGCCCGGTTGGGGTGGGCCCATCGGGCGTCCATCAACGCGCCGATCATGTGCAGTGGTTCGGGGTGCTCGTGATAGGCACGACCAGCGATGAGAGCGGTTCCGGTATCCGGACGGGCAAGCCCGAGCAGGATGCGCAGTGTGGTGGACTTGCCAGCGCCGTTCGGGCCGAGAAACCCGGTGACCGTGCCTGGCCGTACGGCGAAGGACAGGTCGTCGACGACGCGCTTCTTGCCGTAAGACTTGGCCAGTCCGGTGACTTCAATGGTCATGGTTTTCTTTCTGCACCGTACTCGGATGGACCGGGGCGACCTGTTCCTTCTGAGCTGCGAGTTGGCCCGTGCGGGCCCCATGGGGAAGACAGGACCCGCACGAGGGTTGTGAGACGGGGACGCAGTATGGGTGTGGGAAGGACCGACATCAGGGGGTGGGTACTGGCTCTTCCCGACGGTCCGGCGCGTTCAGCGCGTGACCACCCATGCAATGGTGCCGAAGATCGCGTACGCGGGAACCGTCCACGCCGCCATCTTCCATGGTGCTGTGCCCCGGACCGCGTACTCAGTGAAAGCCCATGTAGGGCCGACGATCCATCCGGCGACGTACCCCACCCATGCCCGGGTCGTGTCCCCGTGCGACAGATCCCAGACAGTGTGCGCGGCGAAGAGGAGGGGCAGGATGGCGAGGCGAGCGACGGGCGGCTTCACCTCTGTGCGTGAAGCACCAGTAGGTATGGACATTGACACCACATCATCATGTAATGAGATCGAGTACCTTGCTGAGGACAAAGTCACCGGCGGCCAGCACGGCCAGCCGGACCGGGTGGTACCAGGACAGGCTGCGCGCCCAGTTCTTGAAGCTCGACAGGCCACTCCCGGCCGCATCCTTGGCCTTGTTGTAGAGGGACGGTCCGTATTTTTTGATGAGCTTGACGAGGGCCCTGGCCGCGCTCGAAGCACCCTGGTCGGAGACGGTCTGGCCTTCGGTCGACTTCTGAAGCTGGGACGCCTCGGCTGCGGTCAACTCGGCTCTGAACTCCGGGATCGAGAGCAGTTCGCGTGCCTCGGAGGCGGTCATAGCGGTGACGACGGCAGTCGGCTGAACCGCAGTCGCAGTACGCGCCTCGTGGGCGGTGGCTGAGGCGGCCGAACCGGCGGCCCCCAGCGTGAGGGCAACAACATTTGATAGGGCGGCTATACGCAGCGCCTTGCGATTCACTACTGTTTCCTTCGGGTAAGTCGGCGCGGGTGCCAACCCCCGATGCATATAAGTGGCCTGGTAACCGCATGCGTTGGGTGGTGGTGCCCGCGCCCCCGGAAGCGCTTTGCGAGGTGACGCGACAGTAGCGTCCTGTTGATCATGCTGCCAGCCCGTTCAGGCGGCTTGGCTGAAATCGCGCCATGGCTCTCGAATCTTTCGCTCGCCTCTGACGCGTGGCTGATCGGGAGGTTCGCGCCGTGAAAATTCTGTGTACAGATGTGAAAATTCCGAAATGGAATGTCTTATTCCGTACCGTTTGAACCTCAAGGAATCCTTAATTCAGGCCAAGAGCTCCAGGGCTGTGAGGGCAACTCTCCGGCTCCATGCCCCTGTGACGGCCGTTCGCTTCCGTCCTGCACGACTCCGCCACCAGGGCCGGGCCGGTCGAGTCGCTCATCCGGCACAACGGGTGAGCGTGGGGGTCAGTACGTGTCCGGGGGCGGTGTCGGCGCTCCCGGGATCCTGATCGACGCGACCGTCCCGCCGCCTGCCGCCCGGCGCAACACGACCTCGCCGCCTGCCTGTTGGACCGTACGGGCCACGATCGACAGGCCGAGTCCCGAGCCCGGGAGGGCGCGGGCGGACGGGGAGCGCCAGAAGCGCTCGAAGACGTGTTGCAGGTCCTCGGCGGGGATACCGGGGCCGTGGTCGCGTACGGTCAGTTCACCGCTGCCGCTGATCGCGACCTCGATCGAGCCACCGGGCGGGCTGAACTTCACCGCGTTGTCCAGGACGTTGACCAACGCCCGTGCGAGCGCTGCCTGTTCACCCCGTACGTACCAGGGGAGCAGCTCCGCCGTGATCGTCAGATCGGGGCCGCGCAGCCGGGCGCGTTCCAGGGCGCCGGCCATCGTGTCGTGGAGCGCGACGACCTGGAGGGGGCCCGGGTCGGCGGCGTCCGGGCGGGACAGCTCCTGGAGATCCCCGATGAGCGCGGCCAGTTCGGTCATCTGCGCCTTGACGGACGCCATGAGCGCCTTGCGGTCGTCCGGCGGGATCGCGCGGCCGGTCTCCTCGCTGCGGGCGAGCAGCTCGATGTTGGTACGGAGCGAGGTGAGCGGGGTGCGCAGCTCGTGTCCGGCGTCGGCGATCAGCTGGTACTGGCGCTCGCGGGAGGAGGCGAGCGCGGCGGTCATCGAGTTGAACGACCGGGAGAGCCGGGCGACTTCGTCCTCACCCTCGACGGGGATCCGGACGGTCAGGTCTTCCGTACGGGCGACATGCTCGACCGCCTGCGTCAGCCCGTAGACCGGCCGCAGCCCCGCCCTGGCGATCCACAGCCCGGCCGCGCCCGCGCCGAGGACGCCGACCCCGGCGACGGCGGCGAGCAGCAGCGCGAGCTGGTTGAGGGAGGAGTCGATCTCGGTGAGGGGCCGCGACACGGAGACGGCGCCCTGGATGTCGCCCGGGAGGGGGAGGCGCTGGCGCTGGGTGAAGACCCGCACCTTGGCGCCGCTGTCGGTGAGGCTGTTGTGCAGGGAGCTGTTCTCGGCGCCGGAGGCGACCGCGGTGTCCTCGGGCTGGACCTTCACCTGCTCCGAGTACGGGGTGACGCAGCGGGTGCCGTCCGCCAGGACGACCTGGATGTAGGCGAACGCCGCCCGGTTGTCGGTGCTGCTCTTCGTACCGCAGTTGTTGAGCGCGTCCCGCAGGGCGTCCGGTCCGGCCAGGATGTTGCGCAGGGAGTTGTCCAGCTCGCTCTCCAGCTGGTTGCGGGTCAGCAGCCAGCAGGCCGCCGCGGCGGTGGCCACGGCGAGTGCGACGGCGGACGCGACGAGCAGCGCGAGCCGGGAGCGCAGCGGGAGGGTACGGAGCCGGTGGGCCAGTCGCTTCACTGCGGGCCGCCGGGGGTGCCGGGGGCGGCCGGGCCGCCGGCGGTGCTCTGGGACTCCGAGCGCAGCGCGTACCCCACCCCCCGGACCGTGTGGACCAGCCGCGCCTCGCCGCCGCTCTCCGTCTTCCGGCGCAGATACATCACGTACACGTCAAGGGAGTTGGAGCTCGGCTCGAAGTCGAAGCCCCACACCGCCTTGAGGATCTGCTCCCGGGTCAGCACCTGGCGCGGGTGCGCCAAGAACATTTCCAGCAGGGTGAATTCGGTCCGGGTCAGCTCCACCCGCCTTTTCCCGCGCATGACTTCACGGGTCGTCAGATCCATCCGCAGATCGCCGAAGGCGAGGATGTCGTCGTTGGGCGCCGCGCCGGGCTCGGCCCCGTACGAGCTGCGCCTCAGCAGGGCGCGGATCCGGGCGAACAGCTCGTCCAGTTCGAAGGGCTTGACCAGGTAGTCGTCGGCGCCCGCGTCCAGCCCGGTCACCCGGTCGCCGACGGTGTCGCGGGCGGTCAGCATGAGGATCGGGACCTTCGAGCCGCCCGCGCGGAGCCTGCGGGCGGCGGTCAGCCCGTCCATCCGGGGCATCTGGATGTCGAGGACGATCAGATCGGGCGCATAGGCGGCGGCCTTGGTGAGGGCGTCGAGGCCGTCCACGGCGACTTCCGTCCCGTATCCGTCGAAGGCGAGGCTCCGTTGGAGGGCCTCCCGTACGGCGGGCTCGTCGTCGACGATCAAGATCCTCTGGGGATCGCCTTCGGCGGGACTCATATCGCTGCTACCTCGTCAGTCTCATCGGCCGGCTGCGGAACGGAACAGAACGGTACGGCGTCCCGCGCGGGGACGCCCCCACGCTACGGCGCCCGTCAGCCTCGCACGGCCGTCCGGCGACGGCGTGCCCCGCGCGCCGCCCCGGCCGCGGCGGTGCGGACCTCGGCGGCGCGGCCGGCGGGGGTGGACGCGGCGGCCCGTACAGGATCCTGCGCAGGATTCCGTACGAGATCCTGTACGAGAGCGAGCGGCAGGGCCAGATCCGCCGGGCCCGTGGGGAGAGCGCGGTCGGTCTCGGTGGCTGCGCCGGTCCTGACGGTGACGGTCATGACGGTCTCCCTCGGATCTTCGGGACGATGGGGTCGTGGGCGGGGCGGAGGGCCGGTCGGGGGATCAGTGGGTGCCGCCCGCGCGGAGTGTGGCGAGGTCCGCCTTGACGGTGTTGACGGGGATCGCGAAGCCCAGCCCGACACTGCCGGCCGCCGAGCTGCTGGAGTCCGAACTCGGCGCGTACATCGCGGAGTTGATGCCGACGATCTCGCCGTTCAGATTGATCAGCGCGCCACCGGAGTTGCCCGGGTTGAGCGAGGCGTCGGTCTGGAGCGCCTTGTACGTGGTCTTCGACGTACCGGTGTCGCCGTTGAACTGCCGGCCGCCGAACTCGAAGGGCCAGTTCTGGCCGCCGGCCTGCTGCTGTTGCTGGCTCTGGCTCTGGCTGTCCTCCTTGGCCACGGTGACATCGCGGTCCAGGGCCGAGATGATGCCGCTGGTGACCGTGCCGGTCAGGCCCTCGGGGGAGCCGATCGCGATGACCTGCTCGCCGACCTCGACCTGGCTGGAGTCGCCGAGGGTGGCCGTCTTGAGACCGCTCGCGCCCTCCAGCTTGATCAGCGCCAGGTCCTTGTCCGGGTCGGTGCCGACGACCTTGGCGGTGTACGACCTGCCCGTGCTGAGCCGCACCTTGATCGTCGAGGCGCCGGAGATGACGTGGTTGTTGGTGACGATCTCGCCGTCCGCCGTGATGATCACCCCGGAGCCGGTGGCCTCACCGCTGTCGGAGGTCGCGTTGATCTCCACGATGGTGGGGGAGAGGGCCTGGGCGACCCCGGCGATCGTGCCCTTGCTGCTCTGCGAGACGGGCGTACCGCTGATGACACTGGACGCGGTGGTCGTCGTACCGCTGTGGGTGTACTGACCGACCAGCGCGGCCGAACCGCCACCGACGACCGCCGCCGCCAGCGCCACCGCGGCGAGCAGGGCCACCGGCCGCTTGGCCCGGACGGGGGCGGCGGGGGCCGCCGGGGCGGCGACGGTGGGACCGTACGAAGGGGGCGGCGGGTAGGCGTGGCCGCCCTGGAGCCCTGCGGAGGGCTGCTGCTGCGTGCTGTCTGCGTCGCCGCTGCTGCGGTGGTAGTCGGTCATGGGAATGACTTTGGGCGCCGTACATGAGAGCCGGCTGAGGAGTCGCTGAGAAGGGAAACAAAACCGCGTATGCCCTATATAAAGGCTGCGGGGAGCCCCGGCGGGCGGGCCGGTGGCAGGGGGGTTACGCGCAGCCGCAGGAGCGGCGGACGATCAGCGCGGACGGGAACTGCTTCACCCGTTCCCGGCGCGAACTCGCCACCCGCAGCCCCTCGTCCAGCACCAGATCCACCGCCGCGCGCGCCATCGCGGGCCGGTCGGAGGAGATCGTGGTCAGCGGCGGGTCGGTCAGCCCGGCTTCCTTGACGTTGTCGAAGCCGGCCACCGCCAGCTCGCCCGGCACGTCGATACGCAGCTCACGGGCGGCCCGCAGCACGCCGATCGCCTGGTCGTCGGTGGAGCAGAAGATCGCGGGCGGCCTGTTCGGCCCGGACAGCAGCTCCAGCGCGATCACATAGGCGTCATAACGGTTGTACGGGGCGTGGAAGAGGCGGCCCTCCACCGAGCGGCCGGATTCGACCATCGCCCGCCGCCAGCCCTCGACGTGGTCGGCGACCGGGTCGCCCACGGAGGGGGTGTTCTCCAGCCCGCCGAGGCACGCCACGTACGGGTAGCCGTGCTCCAGCAGATGCCGGGTGGCCAGCTGGGCGCCGCCGATGTCGTCCGTGATGACGGCGACGTCGTCGATGTTCTCGGGCCGCTCGTGCAGCAGCACCACCCGGGCATCCCAGGCGTCGATCTCGGCCGCCGCCCGCTCGCTGGGGCCCTGGCTGACCAGGATCAGGCCGGAGACGCGCATTCCGAGGAAGGCCCGCAGATAGTGGACTTCGCGCTCGTCGCGGTAGTCGGAGTTGCCGACGAGGACCATCTTGCCGCGTTCGGCCGCCGCCTGTTCGACCGCGTGCGCCATCTCCGCGAAGAAGGGCTGGCGGGCGTCGGGCACGACCATTCCTATGAGGTCGGTACGGCGCGAGGCCATCGCCTGGGCCACCCGGTCGGGCCGGTAGCCCAGCTCCTTGATAGCGGCGACCACCCGCTCGCGTGTGGCCGGGGCGACCGGTCTGGGTCCGTTGTTGATGACGTAGCTCACGACCGCGGTCGACGTACCCGCGAGCCGTGCTACATCGTCCCTCGTCACCTTGGCCACGCGCGGCAGTCTACGCGTGGTGACCTTGATGGGTAAGCCCGAAGTTCCGCTGTCCGCCCCTTGGGACGGACGGGTCTCCGGGCCCTCGCCCACCTACCGTTTGGCGGCTCCCGCCGGGTCCTGGGCCACGTCGGGACCGGCGGCCGTGCCGTCGTCCCCGGCGGTGTCCGGGGCCTGCGCCACGGTGGCCTCGGCACGCTCGGGCTTCTCGGCCGCGCGCTCGGGCTTCTCCGGCGTGACGAAGCGGTAGCCCACGTTCCGTACGGTGCCGATCAGGGACTCGTGCTCGACGCCGAGCTTGGCGCGCAGCCGCCGTACGTGTACGTCGACCGTGCGCGTACCGCCGAAGTAGTCGTAGCCCCAGACCTCCTGGAGCAGCTGGGCGCGGGTGAAGACCCGGCCGGGGTGCTGCGCGAGGTACTTGAGCAGCTCGAACTCCTTGAAGGTCAGGTCCAGGACCCGGCCCTTGAGCTTCGCGCTGTAGGTCGCCTCGTCCACCGACAGATCGCCGTTGCGGATCTCCATCGGGGAGTCGTCGGTGGAGATCTGCTGGCGGCCCATCGCGAGCCGCAGCCGCGCTTCGACCTCGGCGGGACCCGCCGTGTCCAGCAGGACGTCGTCGATGCCCCAGTCGGCGGTGACGGCCGCGAGACCGCCCTCCGTCACGACGAGGATCAGCGGGCAGCCGGGTCCGGTGGACCGCAGCAGCTGGCAGAGCGACCGCACCTGGGGGAGGTCGCGCCGGCCGTCGATGAGGATGACATCGGCACCGGGGGTGTCGACGAGGGCGGGCCCCTCGGCCGGGGCCACCCGTACGTTGTGGAGCAGAAGTCCGAGAGCGGGCAGCACCTCCGTGGAGGGCTGGAGCGCGTTCGTCAGAAGCAGCAGAGAACTCATCGCCGCCCACCTGCCTCGGTCGGACTGTTGTCGTACACGGTTCGCTTGCCCATTACGTCGGTTCCTCCTCGGTCCCTGCGAGGACGTATACGGCACTGCTGGGTCCTGCTGGTGTTGCCGGGTCCTGCTGGGTCCTGCTGATGTTGCTGTCGTGCTCTGTCCGTGGATTCCGTTTGTGTCATCTGTCTGTAACAACGAACCGGAAACACAAAAGGACCCGGGGGCTGCGTTGCCCGGATCCTCTGCACAGGAGAATAGCCCAGATGCGTCCTCTTGCAGAGGGGCAATTCCGCAGATCACGAGTTTCCCGACCTGCGGCGAGGGCCTGGAACCCCCGTTCCGGGCCCTCTCCCGGCCCCTCCGGGCCCTGCTCACAGCCACACTTCGGGGACGCTTCGGGACCGCTACCGAACGGTGTACGAGCTGTGTACGGCAGGTTTCACGGGGGATCGGACGGTGTAGGGCGGGACCGGGGGGAAGGATGGCGGCGATCCGCGGAAACGGCGCGGGACGGCGCGGAGGAGATGAGGGCGGACATGGCAGCCGGAACGATTCGCTACTGGGCCGCGGCCAAGGCCGCCGCGGGCGTCGCGGAAGAGCCGTACGCGGCGGAGAACCTGGCCGACGCGCTCGACGCCGTACGGGTGAGACACCCGGGCGAACTGGTCCGCGTACTCCAGCGGTGTTCGTTCCTCGTCGACGGAGACCCCGTGGGGACCCGTGGACATGAGACCGTACGGCTTGCCGAGGGCGGCACGGTCGAGGTGCTCCCGCCGTTCGCAGGAGGGTGAACCGCAGCACATGAGCAACGATCAGCAGTATCCGTACGGTCAGCAGGACGGCCGGTACGGCCAGGACAACAGCAACGGGCAGTACGGCGAGCAGCACGGGGCGCAGTACGGCCACCAGGCTTCCCAGGGCTGGACGGAGCCCCAGCAGCCCGCGCAGGGGCACCAGGCGGCCGGTGCCGCGCAGACGTGGGAGGGGCAGACCTGGGACACGCGGTACCAGCCGCACGTGGCGGGACCGGGGCAGGCCGCTCCCGAGTGGCAGGCCCCGGGGACGGTGGGACACGCCCAGGGACAGCCGCAGCGGTCCCCGGGGGCGGTGGCGGCCGCCGATACCGCCTATCTCCCGCCGCAGGGCGTGTACGGGCCGCCTGAGCCCCTCACGCCCCCTGAGCCCCAGCGGCCCGCGCCCCCCGCTCCCGTGGCGTCGCTCGACACCGGCGGCTACAGCGCGCCCACCACCCTGGGCAACACCCGGATGACCGACGCCCAGCGCGCCCGCGCCGAGGGCCGGTCGCCGATCATCCCGCCCGGCATCCAGCCCGCCGGGCTGACCGCCGCGCTCGGACTGCTGCTCGCGGGGGGCGCGGCCATCGGCCCGTACGCCCTGCTCGTACCGCTCGTACTGCTCCAGGCGGTCACGGCGGCCGGATGGTTCCGGTTGAACGGCATGTGGCCGGCCCGGCAGGGCATCGCGCTCGCCTTCCTCGGCGGGCTGGTCTCCGATGTCGCGCTGCTCGCGGCGGGCAGGGAGAACGCCCCCGCCGCGATCATCGGCACGCTCGGGGTGTGGGTGCTGCTCGTCGTCGTCCTCCAGCTGCGCAGCCACGCGAGCGCCGACGAGCGGATGGCGGGCCTGATGGCCGCCGTCGCCTCGGCCGCGCTCGCGATCATCGCCACCGGCCATCTCGCGGCGGCGTCGGACGCGGTGGTCGTGGGGGCCCTCGCGGTCGCGGCGGCGACGGTGGCGCGCGCGCTGCCGATGCCGCGGATCGTCTCCGTCGTGGTGGCGCTGCTGGCCTCGGTGGGCGCCGGGATCGCGGCGGGCGGGCTGACCGGCATGGGCGGCCAGGGCGCGCTGCTGGGGCTCGGCGCCGGGGTCTGCGCGCTGATCGGGCTGCGGGCGGCGAGCTACGACTACCCGTCCCGCTTCGTCCACATGACCGCCGGGGTGGCCCTGCCGCTGACGGCGGCCGCGCCCGCGGTGTACCTGCTGGGCCGCGCGCTGGCCTGACCGCGGCCCCGGCCGCCCGCGCCCGGCTCGAAACGAGTGGCCGGGAACCGTACGCCTCTGCCGGACGTCGATCATTCGGCACGAGGCGTCCCGGCAGGAGGCGCCCCGGCCGCCGACCGAACACCGCATGACCAGGCCGAACCACCCGGACCGGATGAACCGGACCGAACCACCCGGACCGACCGGACCGAACGATCAGGGGGACACCGAGCGATGCGTGCACTGCGAATTCTGCTGATCCTCGCCGTGGTCTTCGGCGGGCTGTTCGTCGCCGCCGACCGTGCCGCGGTCTACTTCGCCGAGGGGCAGGTCGCCGACCGGATCAAGTCGAGCCAGGCCCTCACCTCGGACCCCCGGGTCTCGATCAAGGGCTTCCCCTTCCTCACCCAGGTGCTGGGCTCCTCGCTGGACGAGGTCGACATCAGCCTCGGCGGCGTCAACGCCAGGGCGAACGGCCGCACGGTCCGGGTCACCGAGGTCCGGGCGGTGCTCAAGGACGTCACGATCGACAGCGGCTTCAGCTCGGCGACCGCCGCGCGGGCCGACGGCTCGGCCCGGATCTCGTACGCGGACCTCCAGCAGTCCGCGCCGAAGGGCGTGACCGTCTCCTACGCGGGCGCCGAGCGCGCGGCCAAGGGACAGGTCGAGCTGTCGGGCTCGGTGGGCGACGTGGCGGAGGGCGCGGGCATCTCCGTACCGGCGCCCTTCGACGCGCTGCTGGGCAACGAGAAGCTCTCGCTCTACAGCACGGTCTCGCTGGTGAACGGCGATACGGTACGGCTGAAGGCGGACTCCCTGCCGGACCTGCCGGTTCCGGGGATGGAGAGCCTGTTGCGGGACGCGGTGGACTACGACATGAAGATCGACGGGCTGCCCTCGACCGTCGAGCTCGACAAGGTCGCCTCCACCGAGGACGGACTCCTCTTCTCGGGGACGGGCACGAACATCTCGCTGACCAGCTAGAACGCTCGCCGCCTGGGCGGGGCGCCCCGCCCAGGGACGGGACTTCCTCGCGGTCCGTTCCCGGCCCGCTCGCATCCCCGCTCGTGTCTCGCATCATGGATGATCGCGTCTCGCGATATGACACAACGGTGACATCGCCACCGGGACGTACCTACGATCGGACCTATGAAGCGGCAGGCGGACCTCACGAAGCGGCGGGCAGTAGACCTGTGCCGCGTCGCCGCCATGCTCTGTCGCCCTGCCTGAGCGGGACGTTCGCGTTCCGTTTCCCCCGCGCCCTTCGAGCTTCCTCAGGGCCGCGATCCGCGGTTGCGTACCCGCATCCCGTATGCGTTCGCATCCGCACCCCCGCATCCGCGACACCGTCTCGAATCTCGCCGACACACTGCCCCGGAGGAGAAAAAGTATGAGCCGCAGCGACGTCCTGGTAGACGCCGACTGGGTCGAGGCCCACATCGCCGACCCGAAGGTGGTCATCGTCGAGGTCGACGAGGACACCTCGGCCTACGAGAAGAACCACATCACGAACGCCATCCGGATCGACTGGAAGAAGGACCTCCAGGACCCGGTCCGCCGTGACTTCGTCGACCAGGAGGGCTTCGAGAAGCTCCTGTCGGCCAAGGGCATCGCCAATGACGACACCGTCATCCTCTACGGCGGCAACAACAACTGGTTCGCTTCCTACGCCTACTGGTACTTCAAGCTGTACGGTCACGACTCCGTCAAGCTCCTCGACGGTGGCCGCAAGAAGTGGGAGCTGGACTCCCGCGACCTGGTCGAGGCCGTCCCGACACGTGAGACCACCTCGTACCGGGCCAAGCCGCAGAACACCTCGATCCGCGCCTTCCGGGACGACGCGGTCGCCGCGATCGGCACGCAGAACCTGGTCGACGTGCGCTCCCCCGACGAGTTCAGCGGCAAGCTGCTCGCCCCGGCGCACCTCCCGCAGGAGCAGTCGCAGCGCCCGGGTCACATCCCGACCGCGCGCAACATCCCCTGGTCCAAGAACGCCAACGACGACGGCACCTTCAAGTCGGACGACGAGCTGAAGCAGCTCTACGCCGACGAGCAGGTCGACCTGAGCAAGGACACCGTCGCGTACTGCCGCATCGGTGAGCGCTCGGCGCTCACCTGGTTCGTACTGCACGAGCTGCTCGGTGTGGACAACGTCAAGAACTACGACGGCTCGTGGACCGAGTACGGCTCGCTCGTCGGCGTGCCGATCGAGCTCGGCGCCAACAAGTAATTCGTTCCGACCCGGAGGACTGAACAGTATGTGTGGAGCACAGGCCGGCGGCCCCGACGCCTCGACGATCAAGCCCGGAGAGACCACCATCCAGGGTTCCGTGACCCGTAACGGCGAGCCCGTCACCGGTTACGTACGCCTGCTGGACTCGGCCGGCGAGTTCACCGCCGAGGTCCCGACCTCGGCGACCGGACAGTTCCGCTTCTACGCGGCCGAGGGTACGTGGACGCTGCGCGCGCTCGTCCCGGGTGCCACGGCGGACCGTACGGTCGTCGCGCAGACGGGTGGCCTCTCCGAGGTCGCCATCGCGGTCTGAGTTCCGCGCACACCGGATCTCGCCGGATCAACGGACGCCGTATCCACGGCTACGGACAACCGTCCGAAGGGCCGTACCCCAGGGGCTGGAAGCTCACCGGCAGGGGTACGGCCCTTCGCGCTCTCCGGGACAGCGGGTGCGCGACGTACGCTGAAGACATGTACGCGCGACGCCGTCGCGGCTATTTCCTGCTCATGGGCGGATGTCTGGTGCTTTTCGTCTCCGCCTGGGCGTTCGTGCGCATCTGGTCGGTTCCGGCCGCGATCGTGCTGTGTCTGATCGCGATGGTCATCCCGCCGATCGCCGCCTTCGTGGGCAACACGTGGGAGAAGGACGACCGCTGGTGGGACGAACCGCCCGAGGATCGCGCCGCACACGAGGCCCACGAGTCGGACGCGTGGCTGGACGAGCTGGAGCGCAGGAAACGCCGCTAGGGCCGGTGGTATCGCGCCAGTCGTATTGCCGCTGGGGCTCGGTAACGCGTGACGCGGTGCTCAGTAGACGAGCGCCTGGACGCCGTCCGCCATGATCTCGCTGACGAAGACCTGGGCCCCGGCGATCCGTACGCCCTCCATGACGTCCTTCTCCCCGATGCCGCGCCGGGCCGCGCACTGGGTGCACAGCGTGATCTGCCCGCCCTCCCTGATCGACTCCACGAGGTCCGGCAGCGGCGCCGAGTGCGGCAGCTCGAACTGGGCGGCCCGCCCCGGCAGCGCGAACCACGCGGACTCGCCCGTCAGCCACAGCGAGACCTCCACCCCACTGGCCACGGCGACCGCGGCCACGGTGAACGCCTGGGAGCAGCGCTCGGGGGAGTCGGCACCGGCGGTCACTTTGATCACAAGCTTCTTCGCGGATTGCATATGCCGGATCGTACACGGCTCTAAATAGCATGGAAAAGGCTATTTTTATAGTTGAAAACAAGTCGAATTGTCGGGCCGGAACTCGTTTGATGCGGGCACGGCTCTGTGTTTCGATGTTCGAGATTTTTTCGTATATCCAGGGGGATGGAAAAATGAAGAAGATGGTATCCGTCGCGGCGGCAACGGTGATGGCGGGAATGGGGGTCCTGGCCATGGGGGCGAACGCGAACGCGGTGGACGTCCGGCCGCTCTCCGCCACCGGCTGCACCGGTAACGCGGGATCCACCGATGGATCGGGCTCCGTCTGTATCACCGTCAAGGGGACGGGTCTGCGGGTCGACAGCGTGTCCCTGTCCAAGAAGTCCAACAACCGGGCCTGGAAGGACTACGCCAAGATCGACTTCACCGACGGCTCGGCGGGCTTCCAGAGCGCTACGCACAGCGTCGCCCGGACCGTCACCAAGACGGTCGGGTGGGACCCCCTTTCGAACGCCGAGAACAACAGCAAGGTCTGCGGTTACTGGCACGACTTCCCGGGCACCAAGGCGTGCGTGACCATTCACAAGTGATATCGGGATGAATGCGTGAAGTGATTCCGGGCGGGGTCGGCGTGACGCGGACTCCGCCCGGTCTGTTTGGTTCCCGCTCGATCGCCCGTCCGTTTTATTACGTGATGACCGGCGAGAAATTCCACACCACCCCCGGGCGATGTTGGCCTGATCTCGCACCCGGCCGGTCGGCCGGGGCGGGGCCGAATCGTGATCATCGGCGCTACAACCACCCCCGCCCGCTGTGAGTCTGCTGTGTGCGTGGGTAACGGAATCCGCGCCTCAGCTCAGCTCTTGTGGGGGATCCCATTTCCGCATCACAGTCGACACCCGTCCGAAGACGCGGCCGGACGGCCCTGCTGATCGCCGTGGCCGCCGTACTCGGCACCGTCGCGGGAACGGCCACGGGGTACGCGCTCCAGGCGGGCAGGCCGCCGACGCCGCTGCCTCCGCTCGCCCAGCCGGGGCTGGCGTACCCGGCGAAGTCCCTGCCCGAGGGGGAGGAGGCGGAGCCGCTCTCCGCCGAGGAGGACAGCCAGGTCAGGACCGATGGCGATCTGCGCAAGCTGCTGATCGGCCGGCCGGCCGGTGGGCGGGAGCTGGCGGTGCCCTGGCTCGACGGCAAGGGCTGGGTGCCGATCAGCTCCTACGCCTACTACCACTCCGACGACTACTCCTCGTTCTCCTCGGCGCTGGAGAAGGACATCCGCCGGGTCGCCGGCATGGCCTGGGAGGAGGGCGGCGACCGGCAGGGGAACATCGTCCTGGTCCAGTACCGCCCGAGTGTCAACGCGCAGGGCCCCGCCGAGATGGCCGTGCTGCCCGGACACATGCGCGACAGAGCGGGCAACTCCGGCCATCCCGTCGCGGGCACGGCCGAGGGCCGCTCCTACGTCTTCGAGCCCACTGCCGAGGCCGGTCGCCTGCCCTTCCGGGCGTACGCCACCGCGTACCGGGGCGATGTGCTCATCAAGGTCAACCTTTTCGACAGCGAGCCGATCAGCGAGAAGGACATCCGGACGCTGATCGAGCGCCAGTTGGAGCGCCTGTGAATGACGACGACCGTACGGCCCCGGCGCCCCGGACCCGTACGCCCCGGACCCGTACGCGCCGGCTCTTCGGGACCGTGCTGCCCGCGCTTCTCGTCAGTGGCGCCGTGGTCGGTGGGGCCGCGTTCATCAAGATCACGTCCGACGGGGCGGACCGGACCGTTCCGACCACGGTGTGGGCGGAGGCGGACGACGCCGAGCCGGCCAAGGACCCGGCCGGGCCCATCGGCAGGGGCCGCGCGGACACCGAGCTGACCAAGAAGCTGCTGCCGGTGCCGCCGGGCTACCAACTCGGCCCGGACATGGGCGAATACGGCAATGACGGTGAGCTGACCGGCAAGCAGGCGGTCGGGAGGATGAAGGAGGAGATCGGTGCCGGATACCCCGCCGCTGTACGCCGGGAGGCGCACCGGGAGATCGACCGCATGGGGATCCAGGGGCTCGCGCTCCGCAAGTACCGCTTGAAGGGCGGCAACGGGCAGGGGTCCCTCTACGCCGAGGTCTCCCTCATCGCGCTCAAGGACCGCGAGGCCGCGCGCCGCTGGTACGCGGTGGCGTCCCAGCCGGGCGAAGGCGCGCGCAAGGGGCCGGTGATCGAGGGCAGGAAGCACTCCTCCTGCTCGCTGGAGCCCGAGACCGAGATGGCGGACATCGAGTCGATGAGCTGTGTGGCGTACGAGGGCGACGTCGCCGTCGTCGTGGTCGCGCAGGGCGCGAAACCGATCAACCGGTTCACCTTCGTCGAGCTGGTGAAGGACCAGCTCGACCACATCGCTTCCCCGGGGACGTACATATGAGTGAGCAGGCCGTTTCTCCGGCGGCGGCAGCAGCCGAACCCGCCCCGGCCCCCGGATCCGCCCCGGCCCCCGCTCCCCGGCCGCCCCGGCGTGTCCTGCGCGCGGTCGGCCGCTGGGCCGTCGCCGGAGCTGTCTTCGCCGGGCTCGGCACCGGCGTGGCGTACGGCGTCAACGGGATGGAGCGCACCGACGTCCCCGGGCTCTCGACGCGCGGCGACGGGCGCTGGGACTACCCACGGCTCTCCCTGCCCGCCCTCCCGGCCGGCTCTCCGCGCCCCTTCAACCCGGACAACGCGGGCGAGATCCACCACGCCGATCTCCGGGCGCTGCTGCTCGGAGCTCCGGCGGGGGCCACGCCCGACCGGAAGCTGACCGGTGGCTGGGTGAGCACGGAGCGGTACGTGTCCGAGTACGCCGCCGAACAGCGCGGGGACCTCACGACGCTGCTGCGCGACTACGCCGTACGGCACATCGCCGCCCGGGGCTGGACCATGCCGGACGGCACCGTCTCCAAGGTCTACCTGCTGCGGTTCCCGTCGTCCGGTCTCGCGGTCGGTTTCAAGCACGACGCGCTGGCCCTCGGAAGCGGCGCGGGCGCGTCACTGGCCACCGCGCCCGGGACCGACCTCGACGAGTCGTGGCCGGACGCGCCGCCCGGCGCGGAGCTGTTCGTGAGCACCAACGTCTACGTCGAGTCCGAGCCGTACGGCGCGACGCGGGCCCGGTACGCGTACGTCGCCGCGGGGGACACCCTCGGGCTGATCGTGCACGAGCGGAAGGGCTCGGCCCCGGCCGTTCCCTTCCACCAGACGGTGGTGCTCCAGAGCCAGCTGCTCGGCTGAGTCCGGCCGGCCGCCCCGCCGACCGGTGGGGCGGTCGGCGGGGCGTCGGCGGGCGGTCGGCGGGGGCAGCCGTCGGCGGTCCGGTACGCCCATGGCGTACCTCACCGAGAGAGCCGGGCGTCCACCCATTAGGCTGGGGCCCGGCTCTTGCCGCCCGTACCGCTCGTAGCGCTCATCCGAGGAGCACCCCGTGCTTGAGATTTTCTTCTCCACCCTGCTGGTCCTCGTCTGTGTCGGTGTGCTCGCCTTCAGCGGGCTGGCCGTGAAGAAGCTGTACCAGGGCCAGCGCTAGTCGTCCCGTACCCGACTCGCTCCGTACCCGCCCGGTACCCGCCCCCGTACTCGCTCCTACAGATCGTCTGAGCCGCTCATGATCGAGATCCCGTCCGACCTGCACCCGGACCTTGTCCCCCTCGTCTTCCTCCTCGGCGACTGGGAAGGCGTCGGCGTCTTCGACTTCCCCGGTGAGGAGAAGGCCAACTTCGGCCAGGAAGTCAGCTTCAGCCACGACGGCCGGGACTTCATCGAGTACACCTCGCACACCTGGGCGCTCGACGACGAGGGCAAGAAGATCAGGCCGATCGAGTCCGAGGCCGGGTTCTGGCGGATCGACAAGGACCGCAAGGTCGAGGTCGTGATGGTCCGGGACCAGGGTGTCGTCGAGGTCTGGTACGGGGATCTGGGCGCCCAGAAGCCGCAGATCGACCTGGTGACCGACGCGGTGGCGCGTACGGCGGCGTCCGGTCCGTACAGTGGCGGCAAGCGGCTGTACGGATATGTGAAGGGTGATCTGATGTGGGTGGGCGAGAAGTCCACCCCCGAGGTCACGCTGCGGCCGTACATGTCGGCTCATCTGAAGAAGGTCGTCTCCCCGGAGCAGGTCGCGGAGTGGGCCAAGGACCTCGGTGACCTTCCGGACGACGGGATCGCCTTCTTCCGGTAGACCCGGTAGACCGGTGGGCGGGTTTTCCGGCTTCCGCGTTTGGGCCGTCTACGTCTGGTAGACGGCCTTTGCGTCATGTCCTGCCTAGACTGGGGGCGTGGTGAGCATCGACTGGAAGAGCGACCTGCGGCAGCGCGGTTACCGGCTGACCCCTCAGCGACAGCTTGTCCTCGAAGCCGTCGACTCGCTGGAACACGCGACGCCGGACGACATCCTCGTCGAGGTGCGCAGAACCGCCTCCGGGGTGAACATCTCCACCGTCTACCGGACACTGGAGCTGCTGGAGGAGCTGGGGCTCGTCTCGCACGCGCATCTGGGCCACGGTTCGCCCACGTACCACCTCGCCGACCGGCACCACCACATTCATATGGTCTGCCGGGACTGCGGGAACGTGATCGAGGTCGACACCGCCGTCACCGCCGAGTTCACCGCCAAGCTGCGCGAGGAGTTCGGCTTCACGACCGATATGAAGCACTTCGCGATCTTCGGGCGCTGCCGGAGCTGCACCGAGGCCGCCGGGGACGGGGCCGGGGGTAAAGCGGAGGCCGATACTGGTACCGGCCTTGGTACCGAGGATGTCGCTCCGATGTCGTAGCCAGGTCGTACGCTGAACCGTATGCAGCTACATTCAACGACCAGCCCTCTCCTGGCCCTGCCCGGAGCCGTCGCCGCCGAGGGCCAGGACGAAGGCGTCGCCGCGCACTACGGCGACCTCTTCCGGGAACAGCGCGCACTCGCCGGTGGCACTGGCCTGGTCGACCTCTCGCACCGCGGTGTCGTCACCGTCAGCGGCGACGACCGGCTGAGCTGGCTGCATCTGCTGCTCACCCAGCACGTCAGCGAGCTGCCCGTGGGCCGCGCGACCGAGGCGCTGGTCCTCTCCGCGAACGGCCACGTCGAGCACGCGCTGTACCTCGTGGACGACGGCGAGACGGTCTGGGTGCACGTCGAGCCGGGTACGCGGGAGGCGCTCGTCGCCTATCTGGAGTCGATGAAGTTCTTCTACCGGGTCGAGGTCGCCGACCGTACGGACGACTTCGCCGTCGTCCACCTCCCGGCGGGCTCCATCGCGGAGGTGCCCGGGGGCGCGGTCGTACGGGAGGTTCCGTACGGCAGGGACGTCTTCCTGCCCCGGGCCGAGCTGGCGGCGTACGCCGCGGCGAACGGCCCGGTGGCCGGGATCCTCGCGTACGAGGCGCTGCGCGTCGAGGGCCACCGGCCGCGCCTCGGCTTCGAGACCGACCACCGCACCATCCCGCACGAGCTGGGCTGGATCGGCGGCGCGGTCCACCTGGAGAAGGGCTGTTACCGGGGCCAGGAGACCGTCGCCCGCGTGCAGAACCTGGGGAAGCCGCCGCGCCGGCTGGTCTTCCTGCACCTGGACGGCAGCGATGTGCACCTGCCGGGCCACGGCACGCCGATCAGGCTCGCCGACGACGGCCCCGAGGGCCGCCAGCTCGGCTTCGTCACCACCTCGGCCCGCCACCACGAGCTGGGGCCGATCGCGCTCGCGCTGGTCAAGCGCAACGTGCCGGTGGACGCGCGGCTGATGGCGGGGGACACGGCGGCGGCGCAGGAGGTCGTTGTCGAGCCGTAGAGGCTTGCGGGGGCCGGTTGCCGGCTCACATGTCCAGGATCACCGTGAACGGGCCGTGGTTCGTGAGCGAGACGCGCATGTCCGCTCCGAACCGGCCCGTCTCCACCTTCGCGCCCAGTTCCCGCAGCTGGTCCACCACCTTGTCGACCAGTGGCTCGGCCACCGGACCGGGCGCGGCGGCGTTCCAGGTGGGGCGGCGGCCCTTGCGGGCGTCCCCGTAGAGGGTGAACTGCGAAATCACCAGGAGCGGGGCGTTCACCTCCGAACAGGACTTCTCGCCCTCCAGTATCCGTATCGACCAGAGCTTGCGCGCGAGTCGCTCCGCCTGCTCCGGTGTGTCCTCGTGGGCGACTCCCACCAGCACACACAGCCCTTCGCCGGCGAACTCGCCGACTGTTTCGGT
This sequence comes from Streptomyces sp. NPDC088554, assembly GCF_044752945.1. NCBI lineage: Bacteria > Bacillati > Actinomycetota > Actinomycetes > Kitasatosporales > Streptomycetaceae > Streptomyces > Streptomyces sp. NPDC088554. The sequence continues at coordinate 75,318 of NZ_JBIVMF010000027.1, forward strand.
CCCGGATTCCGTCACCACGACGACGCTCGCGCCGTCGACTCTCTGCACCACTGCTCGCATACCGACCAACCTAGCGGGGGCCGAACGGGTGCAGAGCCCCCGCACGGGCGGTGGCAGGAGTGGCACGATGCACGGAGGCGGTGCGGGCATGGTGCGCACCGGTCCAGGGATGGGGTTCCACGGTGGGGACGGGGCCGCCCCAGCGGAGCGAGGGGAAGTACGCGCGATGAGCACATCTGGCGCCGGGCAGCCGCCCGGTCCCGTACCGGCGACCCGTACGACACGGGGCACCGGCAGCGGGGCTGTTGGCGGTGGTACGGGTGGTACGGATCCGGGAGGCGCTGCCGCAGCGGCTGCCGGGGGGCGTCCGCCCGTACAGCGGACCGGCGGCGAGCCGGCCCTGCCCGCGCCGCGTCCGTACGACTTCGGGGTGCTGCACCTGCCCGAACTGCGCGCGCTGCGCCGGGAATCGCGGCGGGACGAGGCCGATCTCAGCTATCTGCGGCGGCTGTTCCAGGGGCGCATCGACATTCTGCGGGCCGAGCTGGCGCGCCGTACCGCCCCCGAGACGCCGGTGGTCGACCGGCTCTCCGAGATCCTCACCGACATCCCGTCGCGGCACCGCTCCTCCGCCCGCCATGTCACGCTCTCCACGCCGCGAGGCGAGGAGTACCGCGCGCTGGCCGCCGAGACGCTCGCGGAGGTGGAGCTGTCGGACCTGGCGGCCCGTACGGACGAGGAGTTGCACACGGCGATGGGGCGGCTCGTCCGTAACGAGCGGCAACTCTCGCGTCGGCGGTATCAGTTGCAGCGTACGGTCGATGATTGCAGTGCCGAGATCGCGCGCAGGTACCGTGAGGGCGAGGCGCAAGTGGACGACTTGCTGACCTGACCCGTCCCGCCCGCGGAAGGCCGATGATGACCTCCATTACCCACGCCATAACGCCGCCCCAGCCGCCGGTCCTCGCCGAGGTCGTACGGTCGGGCTTCGTGGAGGGGCGGCATCGAGGGACGCTGGTGCTGCTCGCGGCGGACGGCGGGGTGGAACTGGAGCTGGGCGACGCCGAGGCGCCGGTCTTTCCGCGCTCCAGCAACAAGCCGATGCAGGCGGCGGCCGTGCTGCGGGCCGGGCTCGATCTGTCGGGGGAGCGGCTGGCGCTGGCGGCGGCGAGCCATTCCGGTGAGGCGTTCCAGCTGGATCTGGTCCGGACGATGCTCTCCGAACACGGGCTGACGGTTGACGATCTGCGGACCCCGCCGGACCTCCCGCTGGACCCGGTCGAGGCGGAGGCGTATCTCGCGGCGGGCGGGGTACGGGAGCGGATCACGATGAACTGCTCGGGCAAGCACACGGCGATGCTGGCGGCCTGCGACCTGAACGGCTGGCCCAGGGACAGCTATCTGGACCCGGCCCATCCGCTCCAGAAGCTGGTCAGGATGGTGATCGAGGAGGCCGCGGGCGAGCGGGTCCCGGCGGTCGGGGTCGACGGCTGCGGCGCCCCGCTGATGGCGCTCAGCCTCACCGGTCTCGCCCGCGCCTTCCGCCACTTCGTGCTCGCCGCGCCGGGCACGGCCGAGCGACGGGTGGCGGACGCGATGCGCGCGCATCCGGAGTACGTCGCGGGGACGCGCCGCTCCGACACCTGGCTGATGCGCGAGATGCCGGGCACGCTCTCCAAGATGGGCGCGGAGGCGGTCCAGGCGGTGGCCCTGCCGGACGGGCGCGCGCTGGCCTTCAAGATCGACGACGGTGGCGGGCGGGCGCTGGGTCCGGTGCTCGCCCGGGCGCTCCAGCTGCTGGGGGTCGAGGCCGAGGTGCTGGGGCGGATCGGACGGACGCCGCTGCTGGGCGGCGGCGAGGTGGTGGGGGCGGTGCGGGCGGCGTTCTGAGGCTGGGGGCGGCTCTTTCTGTACGGGGGCGGGGCGGGGCGGGGCGGTGCGGGGGCGCGTGGCGGTGGCGCGCGGCGGTGGCGCATGGCGGTGCGGGGCGGGGGCGCGTGGCGTGGCGGTGCGTGGCGGTGCGGGGGCGCGTGGCGTGGCGGTGCGGGGGCGCGTGGCGGTGCGTTGCGGCGGTGCGTGGCGGTGCGTGGGCGTGTGGCGGGGCGGTGCGGTGGCGCGTGGCGGGCACCACCGGTGAAGTTGTACGTCCTCAACGGCTCCGAGGTCCTGTTCGAGTACGGCACGGTGGGCGGCGGCGCCGGGGGTGACGCGCCGCCGTTGTCGGTCTCCGGCCCGGGCGGGACGAGGAAGGAACGGGACCCCGTCCTTGTGGCGCAGTCCCAGGGGTGGTTCGACGCGCTCCGGTCACTGGCCGGTGGCCATCAGCAGGGTCAGGACCACGGCTCCGACACAGCCGAAGGTCGCGTTGCGGGCCCGGATTCCGATGGAGAGCAGCAGCAGGCCCACGAAGCCCATCGGACCGAAGCGGAGTTGGACGAGTGCTTCGAGGCCGATGGAGAAGACGGAGGCGAGAAGTACCAGCAGAGGCATGGCGGTGAGTCCTTCGGGGCTGGTGGCCGATGGCTGGTGGCCAGTGGCCGGGGCCGGTGGGTCAGGCACCTGGGGGGATGAGCAGGAGGGCCAGGACGACCGCGCCCGCGCACGCGGATCCGTGACGTCGTGCGGTGGCTCCCCGCGCGAGCAGGGCCAGGCCCACGAGCCCCATGGCGCCGTACGGCCAGCCGAGCAACGCGTGTACTCCCAGGGCGAATACGTCGGCGGTGAAGGCGATCAGTTCCATCGGTTCATCAGCTCCATCGGGTCCATCGGGTCCATCAGCTCCAGCGGGTCCATCGGGTCCATCAGCTCCAGCGGTTCCAGCGGTTCCGTCTGCTCAGGTGGCTCCGTTTGTTCCATCGGCTTCGTCTGCTTCAGCCGCTTCATCTGTTCAGTGCCTTTCGAGGGCGCCGGGTAGGGTGCCCGGCGTGACCGACTCCGTACATGTGCGTGAACTGCTCTCCGCTGCCCGGTGTGTGCTGTTCGACTTCGACGGGCCGGTCGCCAGGCTGTATGCCGGGCATCCGGCAGCCGAGGTGGCGGACCGGCTGCGGTCGAGGCTGGGGCCGCAGCCGGGGCGGGGTCCGGGGGCGGGGCTGTCGGCCGGGATGGTGTCCACCCGGGATCCGTTCGTCCTGCTGAGAGGCTTCGCCGAGCTGGAAGCGGCGCTTACCGCCGAGGAGTTGACCGCGGCGCGCTCGGCCAAGCCGACCTTGGGCGCGGCTCCGCTGATCCGACGGCTGGTCGCGCTCGACCGTCGGCTCGCGGTGACGACCAACAACTCGGCCGAGGCGGCCCGCCGGTATCTGGAGGACCGGGGGCTGATTCGCTGCTTCGGCAGACATATTTACGGCCGCACGGCGGATGTGACCCTGCTCAAGCCCCATCCCGACTCCCTGCTGCGGGCGTTGGACGGGCTCGGGGCGTCGGCCTCGGAGGCTCTGATGATCGGCGACGGGGCATCCGACGCGAAGGCGGCGGCCCACGCCGGGGTGGCCTTTCTCGGGTACGCGAGGAACGGGCGGAAACTCGCCGAGCTGCGGGGAGCGGGTGTTCCGGACCGGGCGATCGTCAAAAGCCTGGCGGAGATCCTGTCCAGTGCGCGGGCGTTGGCGCCGTACTGAATCGGTCATCTTTCACCCCTGTCACAGCGGCATCGCGGATGGAATTGGACTGGTTGACTGCTTATTTGTAAGTAAGGCAGACCGAGTTGACTGATCGGCAGTCCAATTGCCAAAGTTGGCCGAAAGATGGGCCTTGTCGACCGTCAAGTTGTACGGTTTGCCCATGGCCACTGATCGCCCGGGCGCCGACAGGCGCGAGACACCGAAGGCGGGCACGCGTTGGGCGGAGATCGCTGACGTACTGCGCTCGCGCATCAACGACAACACGTATGAGCGGGGGCGCAACCTCCCCACCCAGCAGAGACTCGCGGAAGAGTTCGGGGTGTCCAGGGAGACCGTGGTCAGGGCGCTGAAGGCGCTGAAGAGCGAGGGCTGGATCGAGACACTCCAGGGCTCGGGGACCAAAGTGGCGCAGGAGCCGCAGGAGGCCGTGGTCCGGAGCCGGCGGATCCATATGGCCGCTCCCGAGAGCGGCCGGCCCGTGGGGCTGGGGGAGTTGATCGCCAAGGCGTTCCGGTCGGCCCGGGATGTCACCCTCGACGCCTACTCGCTGACCACGGAGTCCCTGGCACACCACCTCGCGGTCCAGCTGGACGCGGTGGAGCGCGGTGAGGTGCGGCCGGACAGCATCACCCTGCGGCTGCTCGTCCCCTCGCAGGAGTTCCGGCCGGCGTATCCGGCGGCGGTGCCGGAGCCGGGGGCGCCGCTGGATCCGGCGGAGGACCGGCCGTACCAGCGCTGGATGAACATGGCCAACGTCCATATCGACGGTCTGCGGACCAGGCTGGAGACGCTCGTGGCGGAGCCGGCGGTGACGACCGCGTTCCGGCTGTCGGTCCGGCAGGTCCCGCTGACGCCGACGAACAAGATCTATATCTTCAACGGCGAATCCTCGCTGTCCGGGCTGTATCACGTCACCCGCCGGGACATGATCCTCGATGACGGCTCGACGGTCGACGCACTCGATGTTCTCGGCCGGCTCTCCACCCTTTTCCATCACAGGAAAACCGACGATCCGAAGGCCGAAGGCTCTCTTCAGGTCGCCGAACTCGGGGCCTGGTTCGAATCCGTCTGGACCCATCTCGGTGTGACCCAGGTGGAATGGCCCCCACGTGAGACCTGACGATCGGATATATTTCCTGTCTTCCATGACTTTCCGCAAGGAAGCCGCCTCCCGTTGTGGGGGCGGTTTTTTTGTTTACGGAACAACGAATATAGGGGAATGTGGCCCGGGAGCCTGTTCGGTCCCCGGATCGGCGCCCTGATCAGTAGGCTGATCGGTGGGCTGACTAGTACGAATGGGTGCTGGACAATCCTTGGGGTGCGTGTAACATTTAGTGAGCAACGTGACGACTGCGGTAATCGCGGAAACGTCCCGGGCTGTCGTTTCTCGGAAATGGTTTCCAGGTTTTCTTGGCTCTGGTCGCCTTCGTTCCCGCGATAAAACTCGGCAGACGAAGCGTAGAAATTCTCTTTGGATCAGCAGCGTGCTTCGGCGGCATGTCGTAAAGCTGCCAGCTGCCCGGTGACTGAATGGCGCGTCTCTTCCAGTAAGGAAATTCGCACGGTGCTCAAGGTGATATCGGAAGCGCCCGGGACGGAATACGAAAAAGAGCGTCCCACTCTCTGCTTCCTGACCGGCCCCGGCCGGAGCGGCCGTTCTTCCGTGGCCGTGGTGTGGTGCGGACACAACGCGATACCGGGCCCGTTCCACGGGCACTCCGGCACCACATTCGTCGTTCCCCTCCCCCCGGTCGCCGGGGGTCCGAAGTGGGCGAAAGTCCTGGTCCGCCATGGTGGGCCGGACTTCGACCGGCGCTACTTCCGCTCGGACAAGGAGCTGCTCTCCTTCCTCCAGGGCCGTATCGCCCGCATCCCGCGGATCGTCGAACCTCCCGGCTGCGACATTCTGCAGAGCTACGTCCCCGGCGACACCCTCGATTTCCGCCTCGGCCCCGGCCGCTCGCCCTCGGACGGCCAGATCGTCCAACTGGGCGACTTCTTCCGCGAGTTGATATCCGTGGAGCCGAAGGAAATCGAGACGGCCGGGATACGCCGGGTATGTACCGCGAGCCGGCTTCCCCGGAACGACGACTCGGCCGACTTCCTGGACCGGCTGGTCTGGTTCACCGAGCATCAGGTGTTCCGGGGAATCGGCCGGAACTACGCGTCGCTCTTCGCCGAACTCGGCATCAGGGCAAAGGTGTTCGACGTCCTCAGGGGGCTGACCGGGCGGCTGAGCAGGCGTCCCCCCGCACTGTTGCACGGCGATCTCCACAAGAAGAACGTCATCGTCGACCGGCATGGAAAAATCTGGGTCATCGACTGGGAACTCGCGATGATCGGCGATCCGCTCTACGACGCGGTGACCCTGGTCCATCTGATGCGGCTCGCTCCCCCGGAATGTCATCGATTCATGCGGGTATGGAGATGTGCGGCCGAGCACGCGCGGCCCTGGAGTTCGCACGGCTGGGAGAAGGACCTCCCCGTTCTTCTCGCGTACAAGCGGGTGCAGTCCGTTTTCACGGATGTGATTCGTACGGCGAATTTCCTGGGCGGGAGAACGGAGTTGGTCAGGAGCCAGCTGTCCAGGGCGGCCGAGGAGATCCACCGGGTGCTGCGGGTGGCCCGGGGGCCGCTCCGGCTGGCGGGCATCGCCGTACCGTCGGTGGAGGCGGTGGCGGCGGCGTACCGGAACTGGTTCCTCGACAGGCAGCTGGGCGCGCGGTTGCTGGGCGTGGCCTGATCGGCGGCCCGGCCGGCGTCTGATCGGCGGCCCGGTCAGTGGCCCGGCCGGTGGGCGCCAGGCCGCTTGTGCGGGCTCCGCGCCGCCTGTGTAGGTGTCGCGGGTCACGTCTGCGTAGGCTTTTCGGTATGAGTGGCGACGACAACGATTCTCCGGACCGGGCCGAAGACCTCGGCCTCCGGGAGCGCAAGAAACGGCAGCGGCACCGGGACATCTCCAACGCGGCGATCGGCCTTTTCCTCGCGAAGGGCTTCGACGCCGTCTCGGTGGCCGAGGTGGCGGCGGCGGCCGGGATCTCCAAGCCGACCCTCTTCCGGTACTTCCCGGCCAAGGAGGACCTCGCGCTGCACCTGTTCGCCGACCACGAGGACGAGGCCGCGCGGGTCGTCGCGGGGCGCCCTGACGGCGTACGCCCGCTCGACGCCCTGCGGGCCCACTTCCTGGACGGCCTCGACCGGCGCGATCCGGTGACCGGGCTCAACGACGCGGCCCCCGTGCTCGCCTACCACCGGCTGCTGTACGGGACGCCGAGTCTGGTGGCGAGGTTGCACGGATATCAGCGGCGCTCCGAGGCGGCGCTCGCGGGGGCGCTCGGCGCCGGTGTCGTGGCGGCGCTCGGCTCCGGGCAGATCATCGCCGTACAGCGGATCCTCGCGGAGGAGAACTGGCGGCGGATCAAGGAGGGGGAGAGCGCGGACGGGGTGTTTCCGGACGCGGTGGCGGCGGCGGAGCTGGCGTTCGGGCAGTTGCGTACGGGGCTGAGTCTCTGGTGAGCCGAATGATTACTGGGTAATATTTGTTACTCGGTTCCGGTATTCTCGCTGGAATGACGTCACTCGACGACGGCGAACTCCACCGGGAGCGCGCCTACCACCAGACCTGCCGCGCCGCCCTGACCAGCATGGTGGACGACGCCCACGAACAGGTCGTCACCGGCGAGAACGCCTTCGCCTCCGGCGCGGACGCCGAAGTCCTCGGCCGCCATCTGCGCAGCCGCGCCAAGGAGCTGCGGCTCGAACCCGACAGCCCGCTCTTCTTCGGCCGCCTCGACTTCGACGGCCGGGAGGGGACCGGAGGCGAGCATTCCGGCCAGAGCTACCACATCGGCCGCCGCCGGATCAGCGAACACCCCGCCGCCCCGCCCCTGGTCGTCGACTGGCGCGCGCCCGTCGCGCGCGCCTTCTACCGGGCGAGCGCGCACGACCCGCAGGGCGTCGCCGTACGCCGCCGGTTCGGCTGGGCGCCCTGGAGCAAGGGGGCGCCGGAGGACCTGACCGGCCTGGAGGACGAGCACCTGATGGGCGACGCGGCCCCCGGTGCGTCCACAGCACCTGCCGCGGACCCGGGATCCGGTACGGGACCGGCCCCCGGCGCCATCCTCACCGGTGAGATCGAGCGCCCCCGCATCGGCCCCATGCGGGACATCGCCGCCACCATCCAGCCCGAACAGGACGACCTCGTACGGTCCGGGCTCGGCCGGTCCATCTGCGTCCAGGGCGCCCCCGGCACCGGCAAGACCGCCGTGGGTCTGCACCGGGCCGCGTACCTCCTCTACACGTACCCCCGGCGTCTCCAGCGCTCCGGGCTGCTGATCCTCGGGCCGCACCGCACCTTCCTCGCCCATATCGCCGAGGTGCTGCCCGCGCTCGGCGAGACCGGGATCCGGCAGTCGACCCTCGGCGACGAGATCGCGCGCCACGAGCCCGGCGTACGGGACACGGAGGCCGCCGCCGTCGTCAAGCACGACGCCCGCATGGCCGAGGTGCTGCGCCGGGCGCTGTACGGCGGGATCGCGCCGCCCGCCGAACCGCTGACGCTGCCTGACGGTTCGTACCGCTGGCGGCTCGGCGTCGACGAACTCGTGGCGATTGTCGAGGAGGTACGGGCCGAGGCGCCGCCGTACGCGACCGGCCGGGAGCGGGTACGCGGCCGGGCCGTACGGGCGATCCAGCTCCAGGCGGAACGGCGAGCGGGCCCGCAGTCCGCGCTGTGGGCGCGGCGGGTCGGCACTTCGCGGCCGGTCACCGCGTATCTGGACGCGGTCTGGCCGAAGGCGGTCCCCGAGGACGTACTGTCCGCGCTGCTCGCCGCGCCCGGGGCGGCGGCGGACGGCCTCCTCACGGCGGACGAGCAGCGCGCGATCCACCGCCCGGCGGGCCGTGTGCCACGGCGGCGGGCGGACACGCGCTGGTCGGCGGCGGATCTGGTGCTGCTCGACGAACTGGCCGGGCTGATCGAACGCCCCGAGGGGTACGGCCATGTCGTCATCGACGAGGCCCAGGATCTCTCCCCGATGGAGTGCCGGGCCATCGCCCGCCGCGTGGACTTCGGCTCCCTCACGGTCCTCGGCGACCTCGCCCAGGGCACCACCCCGTGGGCCGCCCGCTCCTGGCCCGAACTCCTGCGCCAGCTGGGCCGGCCGGACGCGGCGCTGGTCCCGCTGACCGTCGGTTTCCGGGTGCCCGGCGCGCTCGTGGAACCGGCCAATCGGCTGCTGGCCTCGCTGGACGTCGACGTACCGCCCGCCCGTTCGCTGCGCGGCGGCGGGCGGCTGACGTACCGACGGAGCGATGCGGGCGATCCGGCCCGGACGGTGATCGAGGCGGTACGGGAGGCGCTGGGCCACGAGGGCTCGGTCGGCGTCATCGCGTCGGGCCCCGAGGCGGACCGGCTCCGTACCGCCCTGGCCGACGCGGGCGTCGCCACGGCGCGCGCGGACGAACTCGGCGCCTCGGCGGCCCGGGTAACGGTCCTGCCCGCGACGGAGGCGAAGGGGCTGGAGTACGACCACGTCGTCGTCGTGGAACCGGCGGCCATCGTCGCGGCGGAGACCCGGGGACGGCACCGGCTGTACGTGGCGCTCACCCGCGCGGTGTCCCGGCTGGACGTCGTGCACAGCGGGCCGCTGCCGTTCTGACGTCCGGCGGGAGCGGGCCGGATCGGCGGCCGACGTCCCGGCGGGAGCGGGCCGGATCGGCGGCCGAGGTGATGGATCATGCTCGGATGAATCAGGCGGATGACCTCTTCCATGTCGAGGACGGCGCGGTACGGGGCCACCGGCCCGTCCCCGGCGTCGTCGCGTGCCTCGGGATCCCGTACGCGGCCGCCCCCTTCGGCGCCGGCCGGTTCCGGGAGCCGCGTCCGCCGTCGCGGTGGGCGGGGGTACGGGAGGGCGGGGCGTTCGGGCCGGTCGTACCGCAGTCGGCGCGGCTGCCGGGGGCGCCGTTCTGGACGCCGGGGGAGGAGGACGTCCTCACGCTGAACGTATGGGCACCGGAGCCGGGTCCGGCTTCCGGAGCGGCGCCGGTGCTGGTCTGGATCCACGGGGGCGCGTACACCTTCGGCTCCTCGGCGCAGCCGGACTTCGACGGCGCCGAGCTGGCCCGTACCGGCGGACTGGTCGTCGTCACCGTCAACTACCGGCTGGGCTTCGAGGGGTTCGGCCGGGTGCCGGACGCCCCCGGGTGCCCCGACAACCGGGGGCTGCTCGACCAGCTCGCCGCGCTGCGGTGGGTCCGTACGAACATCGCCGCCTTCGGGGGCGACCCGGGCAACGTCACGGTGGCCGGACAGTCCTCCGGGGCCGCCTCGGCGGTCTGCCTGATGGGCATGGCGCGGGCGCGGGGGCTGTTCCGGCGGGTGGTGGCGCTCAGCCCCGCGAGCCCCTGCCGGACGGCCGGGCTCGCGGCGGCGACCACCCGGGAGGTCGCGGCGGCGGCGGGTGTCGCGGCCACGGCGGAGGGGCTGGCGGCGGCGTCGCCGTCCGAACTGGTCGACGCCTCCGACCGGGTCGTGGAGCGCTACCGGCGGGATCCGGACACGGGGGCCCGCCACCACAACCCGGTGATCTACGGCCCGGTCGTCGACGGCGAGATCCTCCCCGCCGCCCCGCTGGCCGCGATCGAGGCGGGCGCGGCCCGCGAGGTGGAGCTGCTGGTCTGCCACACCACCCAGGAGTACTGGCTGATGGACGCGGTCGGTGCCACGGACGGGGTCGGTACGGACGAGCGGCTCGCCGCCCTCGCGCGCGATCTCGGGCTGCCCGCGTACCTGGTGCCGGGCTACCGCGCGCTGCTGCCGGAAGCCACCGCCCACGAGATCCAGCTGTCCGTACTGGGCGATCTGCTGTTCGCCGAGTACGCCAACCGGCTCGCCGAAACGCACGCGCGGGCCGGCGGCCGTACCTACCTCTCCCGCTTCGACCGCCGCCGGACCGGCCCCCGGGGACCGGTCCTGGCCTGGCACAACGCGGACGTCCCCTTCGTCTTCGGCACGCTCGGGGACCCCGCCGTCGCGTTCCTCGTCGGCGGCCCGCCCACCGCCGACGACCACCGGCTGGCCCGGCGCATGCGGGCGTCCCTGGCCGCCTTCGCGGCGACCGGCGACCCGGGGTGGCCACCGCTCGGGGAGGCCGCCGCGCACGTGTGGGGAGCGGCGGAGAGTACGGGGACGGCGTGGCATCCGGGGACGCGTGAGCTGTGGCGGGATGTCGATTTCGTACCGCTGTCCACGGGCCCGGCCGGGTGAAAGACTCACCGGATGACTTCATCTGCGCGAGCTACGGAAGCTGCGGTATCCAAGGGAGTTGAGGGAGTCGAGGGAGCTGCGGGGGTTGAGGCATCTGTGGGAGTCGAGGGATCTGCGGGCACCTGGGAGCTGGGCGATCTGACGGTCAACCGCGTCGGATTCGGCGCGATGCGGCTGACCGGCAGAGCGCCCTTCGCCCTCGACGACGTCCCGAGCGAACGCGCACGGTCGATCGGTGTGCTGCGCGCGGCGGTCGAGCTGGGGGTGAATCACATCGACACCGCCGCGTTCTACTTCTCGGCGCTGCGCTCGGCCAATGAACTGATCAACAGTGCCCTGGCGCCCTACCCGGACGACCTCGTCATCACCACCAAGGTCGGCCCCGGCCGGGACCCCTCGGGCGAGTGGCTGTGGGCCACCCCGGAGCAGCTGCGCGGCCAGGTCGAGGAGAACCTGCGCCAGCTCGGACGCGACCACCTCGACGTGGTGAACCTGCGGACGAAGGGCACGGGCTCGATCGCCGAGCACTTCGGCGCGCTGTCGGAGCTGCGCGACGCCGGTCTCGTACGCCATCTCGGCATCTCCAACGTCACCCCCGGCCATCTCGACGAGGCGCTGGCCATCGCCCCGGTGGTCTGTGTGCAGAACCGGTACGGCATCGGCGCGAGCCCCGAGGAGAACGCGTTCCTGCGGGTGTGCGGCGAGCGGGGCGTCGCGTTCGTCCCGTTCTTCGCCATCGCGGGCGAGGGGCGCGAGGCGGGGACGGGCGGTGCGGACAGCATGGAGGTACGGAAGGTCGCCCAGGCCCATGGCGTGACGGAGGCCCAGGTCAGGCTGGCCTGGACGCTGCACCAGGGGCCGCATGTACTGGCCATACCGGGCACCGGGGACCCGGCGCACCTGGCCGAGAACGTGGCGGCGGGGGCGCTCGGCTTCTCGGCGGCGGAGCTGGCGCTCCTGGACGCGGTCACACCGTAGGCGGAGCGACGGGGTTCGGCGGAACCGGTCGGAGGGGTGGGTTCGGAGGGTGGGTTCGGGAGGCGTGTTCAGGGAGGCGGGAGGGAGGCGGGTTCCGGAGGCGTGTTCAGCGTCGGAGCGCGCGTGATGTACGCGCGTCGATGCTGTACGTACTCGCCGCGGTCCTGGCGTGGCGGCCCGGCGGCGGCTCACCCCGCCCCATCCTGTACGCGTCCGGCTTCCTCGTACTCGCACCGGTGCAGGTGGTGCTGGGCATCGCGCACCTGCCGGCGCTCCATGTCCCCCTGGGCACCCTCAGGGCAGCTGTCCACCAGCCATCGGCCACCTCTCCACCCGCCACCTGTCTACCCGGGCATCGCCCCGCTCTGTGCCGCCTTGTGGTGGCGCGCGGACAGGCGGGAGCCTGACTCGCGGCGGGCGGCGCGGCGCAGGAGGGGTATCGCGAGGAGGAACCCGAGGACCGCCCAGGCGGTCAGCACCAGGGCGCCCGTGGGCAGCTCCCAGGAGCCGCTCGCCTCGGCCGCCCGCGCGGCGTCCGGAAGGAGCGCCGAACGCAGGCCCTGCGCCATCCACTTGAGCGGGAAGACGGATGCCACCTGCTGGACCGGCACGGGCAGCGAGGTGATCGGGAACACCGCTCCGGAGGTCATCAGCAGCGCGATCGTGGGCAGCATGATCAGCGCCAGCGCCTCGCGCGGGTTGGGCAGGACGGCGCCGATGGCCGCGCCCAGCGGTACGACGGCGAGCAGCCCGAGCATGGTGACCCACAGCAGCGTCAGCCAGTCGCCCGGCCCGTGCGGCAGCGGCCCGTCCGTCAGCAGCGCCGTGGCCGCCAGGAGCAGGACCAGATTGCCGACCGCCATGCCGATCACCAGCAGGCACTTGGCGATGAGATACGCCGGTATCCCGCCGGGCGTGGCGCGCAGCCGTAGCAGGGCACCCTCCTCGCGCTCGGTCACGAGCATCTGCGGGAGGTTGAACAGCCCGACCTGGAACAGCAGATAGGCGGCGAAGCCCGCGATCACCAGATGGCCCATCGGGATCTGGGTGCCGGGCACATGGCCGTTGAGGTAGACGGAGAGCAGCAGCGCGACGACCACATTGCTCAGATGGCCGAACATCTCCTTGGGGTTGCGCAGGAAGTGCCGCAGCTCGATACGGCCGCGGAGGAGACCGGCCCGCCAGTAGCGGCGGGTGGCGCGGCGCGGCTTCTCCGTCCCGCCCGGTGCGTCGCTCACGTACGCCTTCTCCGTCTTGTCCATCGTGTCCGTCACGTGTGCCCCCCTCGTACGGCCTGCGCCTTTCCGTTCACGGCCCTGTCCGTGCCGTCGTCCTCCCGGTGCACCATGTGCAGATACGTGTCCTCCAGCGTCGGGCGGCGGACCTCCAGACCGGCGATGGGGCCGGTCGCGGCCTGGTGCAGCTCCCAGACCAGCCGTGAGGGGTCCTCGGCACGTTCGCGGCGGGGCGTTCCGTCGTCGGCCGTCCAGCGGACCTCGGCCTGCGCGGCGGCCTGCCCGGCCAGCTCCGACGGGGTGCCGCAGGCCCGGATCCGGCCGTTGACCAGCATGGCGATCTGGTCGGCGAGCCGCTCGGCCTCCACCAGGTCGTGTGTGGTGAGCAGGACGGTGACGCCTTCGTCGCGGGCGAGCCGCTCGACCAGGACATGGAACTCGTGCCGCGCCTCCGGGTCGAAGCCGGTCGTCGGCTCGTCCAGGAAGAGCAGCTCGGGGCGGCCGACGATGCCGAGCGCGACGTCCAGCCGCCGTCGCTGGCCACCGGACAGCCGCTCCACCTGCTGACCGGCCTGGTCGGTGAGGCCGACCAGGGCCAGCAGCGCGGCCGGGTCGCGCGGATCGGGGTAGTACGTCGCGAAGTGGCCCAGCAGCTCGGCGACCCGCCAGCGGCGGTGGTCGCGCCAGGACTGGAGGACCAGCCCGATCCGGCCGCGCCAGGCGTCGTCGCCCTGCTCCGGGTCCGTACCGAGGACGCGGACCTCCCCGGCGGAGCGCTGCCGGAAGCCCTCCAGGATCTCGACGGTGGTGGTCTTCCCCGCGCCGTTGGGCCCGAGCAGGGCGAAGACCTCGCCGCGGTGGATGTCCAGATCGATACCGTGGAGGACATCGGTGTCGCCGTACGACATGGTCAAATCGCGTACCTGGATGATGGGTCGGGCGGTGGTGGTGGCTGTGGCTGTGGCGGTGATGCCGGCGGGCGTCGTCATCGGCCTGCCTCCGTCTCGTACCGCTGCTGTTGCACCCCGGACGCTGTCCCGGACGCCACTCCGGCCGCCGTCGCGGGGCCGGCACCCTCGACGATCGCCCGGAGCGCCGCCACATGCCCCTCGAAGGCGGTACGCCCGCGCTCCGTCAACCGCACCTTCGTACGCCGCTTGCGGCCGCCGCCCTCCTTGTGGATCTCCAGATATCCGGCCTCTTCCAGGGTGTGCAGCTGTTTGGAGAGCGCGGAATCGCTGAGCGAGAGACTGTCGCGCATGAACGCGAAGTCCGCCCACTCGGTGGTGGCGAGCAGCGCGACCACCGACAGCCGGGTGGCGGGATGGATCAGCTCGTCGAAGCCGTCGGGGGTGCTCATCGGCCCGCCTCCTCGCCGCGTCGGCGCAACGAGTCGGTCGCCCAGCGGTTCGCCGGCCCGGTGAACAACACGAACACGGCCGCCGAGACCGTGGCCTGGACCAGACTGGCGAGCATCGGCTCCAGCGACTCGACCAGATGACCGGAGAGCAGGATCGTCCCGCCGGTCACCACCCCTCCCGCGACGAACGCGGCGGACGACCGCCAGCTGTGCCGGGAGCGGTGCAGCCGCACCCGGGTCCTGCGGTTGTAGTTCACGGCCAGCGCGCCCAGCAGCGCGACATACGCGGCGGTGGCCAGCAGGACGCCCCACAGGGGCAGCTCCAGGCCCAGAAAGACCAGGAAGCTCCACATGATCGCGGCCGTGGTGCAGGTCGCGCCGGGATCACCGGACCCGCTCCGCTCGATCTCGTCGTACACCCGCTCCTGCGGCACCCGGATGCGCTGTAGATCCTTCCACGCCTGCTCGGCGTCCACCGGTGTGCTCATGACCATCACCTTCCCCCGTACGGGACGAGCCCGCTTGACTCCCCTTTGACTTTCCCACTCGGAAAGCTAACTCCAGCTTTCCCGGTGGGCAAGCCATTAATGTCCTGTCGCAGATTAGTCCGGGTAGTTCAGGATCCTGACCTGAGGTGCCCGGATTTAGCTGAGACGCCTGGGTGGCGTTGTCTCGCGCAAGTCCGGGTATTTCATTGCGAGGCGCATACCTTGAGCACGTCTCCGTGCCCTTCCCCGCAGATGTGTGGTTCATCCGGCCAGTTCTGTGAGGACCTCGGTGACGGCGCGGCGTCCCAGCTCGGCCATGGCGGGGTTGGTGTGGCGGTAATAGTCGATCCCGCTGACGAAGGTGAGTGCCCATCCTCGTCCCCGGGCCCAGGCAGCGTCGTCGAATCCTCCTGCCGCGCGGAAGGTTTTCCGGGTCTCCGCACTGAGCAGCGTCCAGGCGGCGATGGCATCGCAGGCGGGGTCGCCCACGCCCGCAGTGCCGAAGTCGATCACCGCTCGGAGCCGATCGTCGTTGACGAGGATGTTGCCGGGGATGAGATCGCCGTGTGTCCACTTGGGTGGCCCGTCCCAGTCCGGCTGGTCGAGGGCTTGTTCCCAGGCGGACAGGAGAGCGGGGGCGTCGATGTCGTCCGCCGCCTTGGCGGTCCACTCCCGTACGGAGGCGTCGCGGGTGCGCAGGGGCACGCTCCGGTAGCCCGGGCGGGCCCCAGTGGTGTCGGCCTTGCGCAGCGCTGTGACGAACTCGCCGAGATCTCTGGCGAGCCGGTGGCCGTCGGGGAGCTCATCCGGCTTGGTGGTGGGGTGCGAGCCGTCGATCCAACGGCTGATCGCCCACGGAAAGGGGTACCCGTGTCCCGGTTGTCCCACGGCGATTGGCTCGGGCACGGCAGTGGGGAGACAGGGGGCCAGCCGTGGCAACCAGTCCTGCTCGAAGTCCACTTGGCCGACAGCGCCCTCCATCCGGGGCAACCGGACCGCAAGCTCGTCGCCCAGCCGGTAGATCGCGTTCTCGGTGCCTGCGGAGTGCACCGGGCTGATGGGCAGATCCGCCCATTGCGGGAATTGGTGTGTGAGTAGCCGCTGTACCAGCGCGCCGTCGGTCGGAATCTCATTCTCGTGCATCATCGGTCCGAGACCCTAACGAGGCGGTCGGCGGAGGGACATCGTTATTTCCGGGCGTCCCGGGCGGATGCCTCACGTCAACTCTCGCGTGATCCCGGGCTCAGGGACAGCACTGATGGTTGCTCCGATGGCTCGCGCCGTCTTGCCCAGTTCCTTGAAGAACCACGGTTTGCTGGTCCTACGAGGGATGTTCTCCTGGGCGGGACCAGCCGTGCCGACGTACTCCAGCTCGACACCTTCCGCCCACCTATCCAAGCCTCCGGTACGACGCCGCCCTGAAGTTTCCCCGTGATCTTGGACACTCGATCTCTATGCCGCGAGGGCGTGCTGGTGGTACTGCCTGGTCTCGGCCGGTGTGAGGTAGCCGAA
>NZ_JBIVMF010000028.1:0-74074 GCF_044752945.1 Streptomyces sp. NPDC088554
CCCCGGCAGTGGCGATACCGCGCGAGCCCTCACCCGGTTATCCGGGCACAGGGCAGGGCGGTGCACTTCCACCGGGCGGCTCCGCAGTGCGAGCGATAGAGCACTGAACGTAGCCGTCGCCCTACTCGGGATTCAAGGGTACGGGGAAGATATTCCCCGTATGGGGGATGGGTGGCAGTCGTGGGCCGGGTGACTGGCAAACTGCTGACGACCCGGTGGGGCAATCAGGAGGGTGAAATGGCGACGTCTGCGGGCCGGATGAGCGGTAACCGTGTTTCCACCGTGCTCGGCCGCAAGTTGGGTGGTGAGCTGCACAAGTTGCGTGTCGAGGTCGGGAAGACACAGCAGGAGGCGGCCGTAGCGCTGAGTGCTACGCCGACCAAGGTGGTCAAGATGGAAAGCGGCTGGGTGCCCATGCGGGATCCGGACATCAAGTCGTTGTGCGAGCTGTACGCAGTGGACGCCGAGATTCTTGGCCAGTTGCTGGAACTGGCCAGGAAGGACCGGGAGCGACGCAAGGTGAAGGGGTGGTGGGATGACAGCCAAACCATCGCCACGCAAGTCGAGTACATCTCGACAGAAGACGCGGCCCTGAGTGTCCGGCAGTGGCAAATGGCGCTCGTTCCGGGCCTGTTCCAGACTCCTGAATACACTCGTTCCTTGGGCGTGGCTGACCTGGCCTGGGACGAGATCGACCGGATCGAGGACGTTGTCGCGACGCGAGCGAAGCGACAGGCTCGGTTGCACGATGACAACCCGCTCCGCATCCATGCGGTGATCTGGGAGGCCGCACTACGACAGCTGATGGGCGGGCCACAGGTGATGAGCCGACAACTCGCGCATCTGTGTGAACTGGCGGAGCTTCCCAATATCCGGATTCAGGTGCTGCCCTTCCGCGCGGGCGCTCACCCGTCCATCGGGGGACCCTTCACCATCCTGTCTTTTGGCGAGGATGGCGCGGTGGACGTGGTGCACATGGAGACCGCGCGGTCTATCATCTGGTTCGAAAACGCTGCTGAGAGCGCTGATTTCGCGATCCTCTTCGACCGGGCTGCCGGAGTGAGTCTCTCGCCCTACGACTCGGTCCGGTTCATCGCCAGCGTGAGCAAGGAAATGAGAGATTGATGCTGTTCCAGTTCCGCAAGTCCAGCTACAGCGCTGGAGGCAACGACTGCGTAGAGGTAGCCCTCAACGTCCCCCACACCGTCGCTCTCCGCGACTCCAAGCACCCCACCGGCCCGGTCCTCCGCCTCGCCCCCGCTGCCTGGACACCCTTCGCCATGGCCATCCGGGCAGCGGAGCCGCAGGACTGAGCTACCGCAAGGGCAGCTTCCAGAAGAGGACGTGGCCAGGCAGGCGCTGGGCAGACAGCCGGAGAGGGAGGAAACGCCCCCTCCGGCGGAACGGGCTCAGTCGTCTTGCGCTGCCCGTTGCGACGCGAGCAATAAGCACGCCATGCATCTCCGAACACTCAACCACCCTTCTCTCAGGGCGTCTGACCCGGTCCGCCGACGATGCCGTTCCGCAGGACGGCGGCAGAGGTCACCGTCTCACCGGCCCCCGCCAGGCTTCGAGGCCGGAGCGGGAGGCGCCGTACGTACGCAGGTCGGGGCACCCCGGTAGGCAGACTCAGCGCCGCACCTCCGCCGCGAAGGGCACCCCGGCGGAGGCGCCGGTTGCCGGGGGGCCCGCCGGGTGGGTCCATAGGCCCGCTGCCGCCAGTTTCGGGAGGACGCCCTCGCCGAACCAGTACGCCTCCTCCACATGCGGGTGGCCCGACATGATGAACTCGTCGATTCCCAGGGCGTGGTACTCCCTGATCCGTTCCGCGACCTCCGTGTGGCTGCCTACCAGCGCCGTGCCCGCGCCGCCGCGTACCAGGCCGATGCCGGCCCACAGGTTCGGGGAGATCTCCAGGCCGTCCGTGGATCCGTTGTGCAGCGCGAGCATCCGGCGCTGGCCCTCGGACTCGCTGCGCGCCAGGCCCGCCTGTACGGCGGCGATCGCGTCCGCGTCGAAACCGGCCAGCAGCCGGTGTGCCTCGGCCCATGCCTGGTCGGCGGTGTCGCGGGTGATCACATGGAGCCGGATGCCGAACCGTACGGTCCGGCCCTCCTCGGCCGCCAGTTCGCGTATCCACCGGATCTTCTCCGCGACCTGCGCGGGCGGCTCGCCCCAGGTCAGGTAGACGTCGCTGTGCCGGGCCGCGACCTCGCCCGCCGCCGGTGAGGAGCCGCCGAAGTAGACGGGCGGGACCGGATCGGGGACGCGGGCCAGCCTCGCGCCCTCGACCGGGAGGTGTTCGCCGTGCCGGGTCACGGTCTCGCCGCGCCACAACGCCCTTACGATCTCCAGGAATTCGCCGGTACGGGCGTAACGGGCCTCCTTGTCGAGGAAGTCGCCGTACGCGCGCTGCTCATGGCTCTCCCCGCCCGTCACCACATTGAGCAACAGCCTTCCCGGCGCGTGGCGTTGGAAGGTCGCGGCCATCTGCGCGGCGAGCGTGGGGGCCACGAAGCCGGGCCGGAAGGCGACCAGGAACTTCAGCCGTTCCGTCTCGCGCGCCAGCATCGCCGTGGTCAGCCAGGCGTCCTCGCACCAGGCGCCGGTGGGCGTCAACGCGCCCTCGAAGCCGAGCTGTTCGGCCGCTCTGCCGATCTGGGCGAGGTAGCCGAGATCGGCGGGTCGCTGCCCGCCCGCCGCTCCGGCCGCCCCGGCGGGCACGCCGTGGCCACCGCCGATGACATGGCGGCTGTCGCCGTAGGTGGGCAGGAACCAGTGGAAGGTGAGGCTCACGGAACTCTCCAGGACAGGGGAAAGGATGGGGGCGGTCGGGATCAGGTCAGAGCAGGCCGTGGCGCGGCGGGCGCGTCCCGCTCAGCACGTACCGGCCGATGTGCTGCACCTTCCAGCGGACCGGATCGTGCAGTGTGTGCGTGCGCGCGTCGCGCCAGTACCGGTGCAGGTTGAGGCTGTCCAGGGCCGCGCGTGTCCCCGCCACCTCGAACAGCGCGCTGCCCGTCTCCACCGCCGCGTTCGCCGCGTGCGCCTTCGCGGCGGCGACCGCGATCGACGCCTCGGCCGCGCTGTCGTCGGTCAGTTCCGCGTTCGCCGCGTCGACGGCGGTGGCCGCCGCGACGAGCAGCGCGTCCGACGCCCGTACGAGCAGGCCGAGTTCGCCGAATCGCTGGATCAGCAGCGGGTCCTCGGCCGCCGTGCCGTACCCCTCGCCGACCGCCTCCGCCCATGGTCTGCTCTTCGTACGGACGAACTCCGCCGCCTCCGCCAACGCACCGGACGCGATCCCCGCGTCGATGGCCGCGTGCAGCAACTGCGCTACAGCGCCGTGCAGTTGAGGACCCTCGAAGGTGAGGTGATGCGGTACGACCTGATCCGCGCCCACCGCCACCTCCGCCAGCCGCACCGTCCCGCTGGCGGTGGTGCGCTGGCCCATGCCGTCCCAGTCGTCGACGACGGTGACACCGGGCGCGTCCCGTCGTACGTACGCCACGTGCAGCGGCGCGTCCGGTGTGGCACCGAGCCGGGCCAGCACCGGGATCCAGTCCGCGAAGAGCGCGCCGGTCGAGTAGTGCTTCTCGCCGGTCAGCAGGTACGAGCCGCCCGGAACCGGCACCAGCCGGGTCCGGATGTCCTGCACATGCTTCGTCCCCTTCTCCGACTGCGCGTTGCCGAACCGCCGCCCCGCCAGCACCTCCCCGAAGAAGAACTCCCGCTGCTGATCGGTCCCTTGGCGCCGCAGCACGTTCACGTACACGAAGTGGCTCTGCGGGATCTGCGCCAGGCTCGGATCGCCCGCCGCCAGCAGCCGGAAGATCTCCGCGAGGGTACGGGCGGAGGCTTCGGCACCTCCGTACGCACGCGGTACGGAGACGGCGAGCAGCCCGGAGGCCGACAGCCGGTCGAGTTCGGCCCGTGGCAGCGCGCGCTCGGTGTCCCGGCGCGCGGCCCCCGCCCGGAAGGCGTCGGCCAGTTCGGCGGCGACCGCGAGCGCCTCGGCCTCGTCCGCGATCACATGGGCGCGTTCGGTCGGTTCGGCAGCCATCTCAGGCCGCCACCGCGGACAGTGGCGCCGCGCCCAGCGCCCGCGAGAACTGGTCGACGACCTGGTCCAGCGCGTCCCGCGACGCCGGATCGACCGCGACGCCGCCGTCCTCCCGTACGGTGATGTGCTTGTCCAGCACGAACCAGCCCTGCACGATGTGCGCCGCCCCCATCGACGAGAGCACCGGCCGCAGCGCGTAGTCGATGGCCAGCACATGCGCGGTCGACCCACCGGTCGCCAGCGGCAGCACGGTCTTGCCCGCCAGCGCGTACTGCGGCAGCAGGTCCAGCAGGGACTTCAACAGCCCCGAGTAGGCGGCCTTGTAGACCGGTGTGCCGATCACCACCCCGTCGGCCTCCTCGAACAGCCGCTTCGCCGCGACGATCGCGGGATGCCCGAAGTCGGCCCCGAGCAGGGCCTCCGGTGGCAGTGTGCGTACATCGAACGGAACCACCCGGTGGCCCTGGTCCGCGAGCCGGCCGTCCAGATGCCGGAGCAGCCTGGCCGTACGGGACGTGGGGGACGGACTGCCGGAGACGGAAAGGATCGTGGCCATACGAATCACCTCGGGGCGCGACGGAAACGAACGGGACAGTTGATGTGCGGTGTACGGGAGACCTATGCCGGTACGGAGACGGTGGGCGCGGCCCCTTCCCCGCCCGCGCTCTCCTCGGTCTCCGGCAGCTGCGCCTCCAGCTCGCGCACCAGCGGCAGCACGCGCCTGCCGAAGTACTCGACCTCCTCCAGGTAGTGCAGGAAGCCGAGGAGCAGCAGGTCCACCCCGAGCCGCTTGTACGCGACGATGCGCTCGGCGATCTGCTCGGGCGTCCCGATCAGTCCCGTACGGAAGCCGTCGTTGTACTGGACGAGGTCCTCGAAGGACGAGTCCTGCCACATGCCCTTGCCGTCGGCGGCGGACCGGCCCGCCTGCTTCACCGCGGCGCCGAAGCCGTGCACCGCCTCGGTGTCGGCCTTCGCGACGATCTCCCGCAGCACCTCGCGCGCCTCGGCCTCGGTGTCCCGGGCGATGAGGAAGCCGTTGAGCCCGAACCGGACCCGGCGGCCGGCCGCGTCGGCGGAGGCCCGTACGTCCTGGATCTGCTCGGTGACCCCGTCGAAGTCCTTGCCGTTGGAGAAGTACCAGTCGGAGACCCGGCCGGCCATCGCGCGGGCGGCGGTGGAGTTGCCGCCCTGGAAGATCTCCGGGTGCGGGCGCTCGGGGGTGTTGAGGGGCTTGGGCTTGAGCGAGAAGTCCCTGATCCGGTAGAAGTCCCCGGCCAGTTCGGCGTGGTCCTCGGTCCAGACCGAGCGCAGCGCGCGGATGAACTCCTCCGAGCGCCGGTAGCGCTCGTCGTGCTCCAGCCAGGGTTCGCCGAGTGCGGTGAACTCGTCCTTGAACCAGCCGCTGACGACGTTCACCGCGAAGCGGCCCTTGGACAAGTGGTCGGCGGTGGCGCCGAGTTTGGCCAGTACGCCCGGGTGCCAGAGCCCCGGGTGGACGGCGGCGATGACCTTGAGGCGCTCGGTGGCGAGGAGGAGGGCGAGGCTGAAGCTGGTCGACTCGTGCTGGTACTCGGCGCCGTAGCTGGCCATGTAGCGGACCTGGCTGAGCGCGTAGTCGAAGCCGCTGTTCTCGGCGAGGACGGCGAGTTCGCGGTTGTAGTCGTACCCCCAGTCGGTGCGCTGTTCGATCTTGCTGGTGACCAGGCCGCCGCTGACGTTGGGCACCCAATAGGCGAAGCGGAGAGAGGACATCGGGAACTCCAGATGGAGGCAGGGCGGAGCAGGAAGAATGCGTGAAACCCGGCCGCGGCTCGGGGAAGCCCGGACGGAAATCAGGCCGGAGAATCGATCGGCGGAAAACGGGCCGGGGAAATCAGGCCGGGAAAACAGGCCCCGCGGGCTCGGACCGGAAATAAATCCGGAAACCCGAACCCGGACAGGAAAGGGCGCCGAAAAGGCCCTGCCGTACCAGGAGAATCAGGGGTTTCCGGCGCTCAGGCCGTACGCCGACAGAGGGCGCTGGAGACGCGGACAAGATCGACGTGGCGTCGCCGGGTAAGCCCCTGGAGATCCTGAAGATCCTTGAACGAGCCCCTCATCGGATCCTTCACCGCCATGTCACCCACTCTCCGCGTATTTCGACAGCACCATCGGTGATGAGCGTACCGCCGGGGCGGCGAACGGTCGATTCGGTATCCACGACCCAGTGATAGGGTTTCCCTTTCACCGAGTCCGTCAGCTCAATCCGGCGAGTTCCACGAGTGCCGATCCGGCCGAAAGGCGATAACGCGCATGCGAATAGAGCAGCTCGAATACATCGCGGCCGTGACCCGGCTGGGTTCCCTGCGCCGGGCCGCCGAGGCCCTCCATGTCTCCCAGCCCGCGCTGAGCGAGACCGTCCGCAATCTGGAGCGCGAGCTGGGCGTGGACATCCTGGACCGGCGCCGTTCGGGGGCCAGGATCAGCGCGGCGGGCCGGGAGCTGCTGCCGCACATCATCGGCGTACTCGACGCGGTCGACGTCCTGCGCCGGGCCGCCGACGACCAGCACCTCACCACCCGCATGATCCGGCTGGGCACGGTCAACGCGGCCACGGTGCCGCTGCTGGTCCCGACCATCCAGGCGTTCCGCGCCGCCCACCCCGAGACCCAGATCGAGGTCATCGGAGCCCAGCAGGCGGACATCCACCGCGAGCTGCTGGAGGGCGGCCTCGACCTCGGCCTGGTCAACTACCTCCAGGGCGATGACAAACCCACCGGTTTCCACACCACCGAGCTGCTCCGGGGCCACCCCGTCGTCTGCGTACGCTCCGACAGCCGCCTCGCGTCCCTGCGTACCGTCTCGGTCACCGACCTCCTCGGCGAGCCGCTGATCGTGATGCGCGCGGGCTACGTCATGCACCGCTACGTACACCGGCTCCTGGAGGGCCGCAGCCCCACCTTCTCGTACTCCACGGACGGCGCCGAGATGGGCAAGCTCATGGTCGCCGAGGGGCTCGGCGCCACCGTCCTGCCCGACTTCAGCGTCATCGGCGACCCGCTGGAACGTTCCGGCATGATCACCACCCGCCCCCTCGACTGCGCCACCCCCGCCGTCCTGATGGTGATCCAGCGCCCCTTGTCCGCCGCCATCACCCTGGCGGCCCGCGACCTGCACGCGATGTTCGTACAGAGCGCGGAAACCTACGCCCGCACCACCCACGACACGGACACGGGCACGGGCACCGACACCGACGCCCCGCCGGGCACCGTCTAGGCCACGTCCCCGGCCGGGACCTGAGCGTCCGTGTCCGCGCCCCGCACCGCCATGTCCGCCGCTCCGCCCGCGCCGACCAGGGGGGAAGTGGAGGCGGTGGCGCGGGATTCGAGGGTGGGGAGGAAGCGGGGGGCGTGCTGGGACGTTACGGAGGGGAGCGCGCCGCGGGCGAACTGGGCTGCGCGGAGCCAGGGTTGGGCGTAGATGTGGCGGGAGCGGCGTTGGATGCCGGTGGCCAGGCGGCGGGCGGCGGGGGCCGGCGGGTGGGTGCGCCGGGCGGGCCAGGGCATGTGGGCGCGGAGTTCGCGCAGGACGGGTTCCTGTTGGGCGCCGCGCACCATGTCGGTGTCGGTCCAGCTCAGGTAGCCGATGCCGACACCCACTCCGTGGTGGGCCACCTCGGTGCGCAGGCTGTGGGCGAACGCCTCGACCCCTGATTTCGACGCGCAGTAGGCCGTCATCAGCGGGGTGGGCGCGAGCGCGGCGAGCGAGGCGATCTGGAGGTAGTAGCCGCGGCTCCGCAGCAGGGCCGGGAGGAAGGCGCGGGCGGTGTTGGCGCTGCCGATGATGTTGACCTCGATGACGCGCCGCCACGCGTCGGGGTCGGAGTGCCGGAAGAATCCGCCCGCCGCGACCCCCGCGTTGGCGACGACCGCGTCGATGTCGCCGAAGCGGTCCTCGACGCTCCGTGCCGTACGGGACATCGCGTCGGTGTCGGTGACATCGGTGTGCCAGTGGTCCGCCTCGCCGGGCAACGCGTCGGCTACGCGCGCCAGTTCGGACTGTTCCAGTCCGACGAGGGCGAGCCGGGCGCCGCGCGCCGAGAGCGTACGGGCGAGTTGTTCGCCGAGGCCGCGCGCGGCGCCGGTGATGACGACGGTACGGCCGCGGAGCGGCAGGCTCCGGTCCATGGGGCGTGGCCTCCAGAGAGAGATGGGGAAACGTGTTCCCGGGCTCGGGAACGTTCGCGAACGGTCAGGCGCGTTCCAGCGCCAGCACCGCGTTGTGTCCGCCGAAGCCGAACGAGTGGCTGACGGCCCGGTCCATCGGCTGCCGCAGCGGCTGCTTCGTCACACAGTCGATGTCGAACTCGACGGCGGGCGCGTCCAGATTGGCGATCGGCGGTACGACACCGTGCTGGAGCGTGAGCACGGTCAGCCCCGCCTCGATCGCCCCGGACGCCCCCATGCAGTGCCCCAGCACCCCCTTGGGGGCGGTGACCGGTGGCCGGTGCGGGAAGACGCGGCTGATCAGGGTGGCCTCCGTCGCGTCGTTGAGCGGTGTCGAGGTGCCGTGCGCGTTGACGTGCTGGACGTCGTACGCGCTCCAGCCCGCGTCCCGCAACGCCGCCTCCACCGCCCGCCGCGCCACCGCGCCCGAGGGGTGCGGGCTCGTGGGGTGGTACGCGTCGGTGGTGGCGCCGACGCCCGCGAGCAGCGCCCGGGGCCGCGCCCCGCGCGCCCGCGCGTCGGCGGCGCGCTCCAGCACCATGATCGCGGCGCCCTCGCCCATGACCAGCCCGGCGCGGTCCGCCGCGAAGGGCCGGGACAGGGTCGCCGGGTCGACGCCGGGACCGGCCGTCGCGGCGGCGCCCGAGCGGGCGAACCCGGCCATCACGACCGGGTAGACGATCGCCTCCGTCGCCCCCGCCACCGCGATGTCGCACTGCCCGGTGGCCAGCAGATCGCGCGCCACGTGCAGCGCGGTGGCCCCCGAGGAGCAGGCCGTGCAGGGCGCCAGGCTCGGCCCGGTGGCCCGCATCCGGATGGCGATCTCGGCGGCCGGCATGTTGGGGATCGTCAGCAGGATGGACGAAGGCGAGGTCGCCTCGGCGCCGCGCCGGTCCAGCACGAGGGCCTGTTCCGTCAGGCTCGCCGTGCCCCCGCTGCTGGTCCCGACCACGACGGCGACCCGCGTCCCGTCCCAGCTCTCCGGGTCGAGTCCGGCGTCGGCGACCGCCTCGCACGCGGCGAGCAGGGCGAATTTCACGTACCGGCCCATCCGGAACGCCGCCCGCCCGCCGATCGCCGTGTCCAGGTCGATGCCGTCGACCATGCAGGCGAAGTCGACGGCACAGCCGCTGAGTTCGGGGACGGTACGGGCGGACGAGACCCCGGCGCACACCCCGTCCCAGGTGGAGTCGGTGTCGTTGCCGGCCGGGGTGACCATGCCCAGGCCGGTGATCGCGACGGTGGGTCCGGTCATCGGCCGACGCCCACCGCTGTCTCGTCGAGGTACGCGGTGATCTCGGCCAGCGTCGCGCCCTTGAGGAGCCGGTCGGAGTCGGCGTCGACCCCGAGCGTCTCCTTGATGATCACGGCGAACTCGGCGACGGCCAGCGAGTCCATCTCCAGGCTGTCCATCGTGGCCTCGGGGACGATCTCCTCGGCGGGCACCTTGAAGGTGCCCGCCAGTACCTCGGTGATCTTCGGGTGGATCCGGCTGTCGCTGTGGCTCATGGTCAAGTCCTTTCAGGAGGTACGGCAGGTACGGGCGATACGGCAGGTACGGGCGATACAGCAGGTACAGCAGGTACAGCAGGTACAGCAGGTACGGGCGGTGCGGTGGGCACGGACGGTGCCGGTGGTGCCGAGCGGGACGCCGAGGTCGTACGAACGGCACCACCGGGCCTCGGACACGCGCCGAAGTAGAGCGGGCCGCGCGGGAGCTGTCTTCGGGGCTTGCGCGACGACCCGGACCGCACCCGGCGACGTACAAGAACCGCCGGCACGGAAGTCCGGAGAGCCCCAGGGACCCGGAGAGCCCTAGGGACCCCAAGAGCCCCAGGGACTCCAGCGGCCCGGGAAGCCCCCACGGCCCCGGCGGCCCCCACGGCCCCCGGGAGCCGCCCCCTGCCGAGCCGCCCCAGTCGACCCAGCCGCCCCAGCAACCTCCGCCCCAGCCACTTCCGCCACACCCCGGGCGCCCGCTTCCGCTCCGGGCGCCGGCACTCCGCCCGCCACGGCCCGCGCGGATCGTCGTACGCCTCCAGATACCCCGCCCCGGCGATCGGCGAGTCCGCGAGCAGCTCCTCCGGCAGGGCGAACGCCTCGACCAGCGTGAGGGCGTGACCGGCCAGCTCGGCGACCAACCGCTCGACGGCCTCGGGCAGTTCGTCGAGGTGGCGTGTCTCCAGCCGCCCGCGCGCCAGCAGATCGCCGCTGTTCCGGTCGATCCAGCGCAGCGCGAACAGCCGGTGCAACGAGCCCAGCAGGTCATACGCGGCGGAGCCGGTCTCCAGCCCCTCCACGGCGGTACGGAACGCCGCGTCCGCCTGCCGGTACGCGTGCGCCTCGACCGCCCGGGACGCGGCTCCCGAGGCCGCGTTCCACCGGGCCAGCCGGTCGCCGTGCGGGACGCGGCTCATGCGGCGGCGCGCCCTGCGGATCCACAACTCCTCGATGGAGAAGAGCAGTTCACCGAGATAGCGCGGATCGGCGAGGTCCCGCCCGTGTGCGGGCGGCCCGTAGGGACCGGCCTTCCCCGCGCCCGCCGCCTCCGCCGAGAACAGCAGCTCCGCCGCCGCCTTCGCGTGGATCGCGACATTGTCGCCCTCCGCCGTGATGGCGCCCTCGATCCCGGTCAGCAGCTCGGTCATGCCGTTGTTCTCCAGCAGCCCCTGCGCCCCGCACCGCTCCCGCGACTCCACGATCACCTCGCGCGCCCGCCAGGTGATCCACCCCTTGGCGATCGCCACCAGCCGCT
Source organism: Streptomyces sp. NPDC088554 (assembly GCF_044752945.1). Taxonomy (NCBI): domain Bacteria; kingdom Bacillati; phylum Actinomycetota; class Actinomycetes; order Kitasatosporales; family Streptomycetaceae; genus Streptomyces; species Streptomyces sp. NPDC088554. Next base: position 11,027 of record NZ_JBIVMF010000028.1, read on the forward strand.
CGGCCCCGGCCTCGTCCCCAGGGGTACGGGACTCCCACGCGTCCAGCGCCGTACGGTGCAGCAGGCTCATCGCGTACACCGTCGCCAACGCCCCCACCAGCGGCCCGTGATGGGTCCGGTGGGCGAACACCGGCACCGGGTCGGCCACGCCCCCGGGCCCCGAGACGATCCGGTGGCCTCCGTACCGTACGGCCAGGGCCAGCGTCAGCCGGGCCGAGCCGACCGCGGACGCGCTCATCGAGAGCTTGCCCGGGGTCACCCGGCCGATGGAGATCAGGAAGCGGCGTCGCCGGTTGCGCTGGCCGCTGCGGAACACACCGTCCGCGCCGATCCGCCCCTGGGCCCCGCCCAGCAGCGCGCCGCGTCCGACGAAGACCCGGTCGAAGGAGGTCACGCAGTGGTCCACCGGGCTGCCGAGCCGCGCGGGGAGCCGCCGTACGCGTACCCCGGGCAGCGCGGCCGAGGCATCGGTCAGTGGCGTCAGGAAGAGGAAGACGCCGTGGTCCACGCCCTCCACCAGCAAACGCGCCGCCACCACACCGGACTTGGGGCCGCCGACCGGGCTGGTGTTGGGCATGAACTTCTGCGCTCCGGCGTGCGGGGTGTGCAGGACGAAGCCGTCCCGCTCCCGGTCGTACGTCGCCGTCGTCTCGACGGCCACCGCGTCGTTGCCGTGCGCCACCTCCGTACAGAGGAAGGTGCCCACGCTCCGCAACGCCAGAAAATCCGCCAGATCCAGGCCGCCGCTGTCCCGGCCGCCGCCGCCCCGGCCGCCGCTGTCACGGCCGTCGCCGTCGCCGGATCCGTGGTCCAGCAGGCTGCCGAGGAACAGGTTGTAGTGGATGCCCGCGACCGTGGTGAAGGCCGGATCGACCGGGCCCAGCCACTCGTGCAGCGCCGCGAGCGCGCGCGGATCGGCGGCCAGCGCCGCGGGGCTGTCGAGCGTGCCGTTGACGAACCGCAGTCGCTCGTACGCCAGGGAGAGCCGCGCCTCGGCCGGGGCGCCGGTCCTGCGGCGGAACGGTTCGGCCGCGGCGAGTGCGCGCCAGGGGCCGTGCTCGCGCTGGAAGTCGGGACCGAACAGCACCCGCGCCAGCCGGCCCGCGGTCGGCTCCCCGGCGCCCGAAGTGCTCGGAGCCGCCGCCGGAGATGACGGGGGAGAGGCCGGGAGGACCGCCGGCGGAACGGCATCGCCGCCGATCCCAACGGCATTCTCAACGGCATCGCTGTCGATCAATACGGTCACGGAGATAGAACGATCAAGCGATGGCGAAGAAACGACTCTGTCGCACGCAGGACCACTAAACATCCATTCGAGGAGCCCCTCGCACCGCCCGCCACCTGCGCGCCACCCATCGCCACCCTCATCCGCCACCCCTCTTCCCCATCTCTCCTCGGTCAACCAGCTGTTGACGTTCGTTGGAACACCAGTGCCACGTTGTGTCCGCCGAAGCCGAAGGAGTGGCTGACCGCCGTCTCCACCACCTGGCTCCTCGGCGTCTTCGTCACGCAGTCGAGGTCGAACTCGACTGCGGGCGCGTCCAGATTGGCGATCGGCGGGATGATCCCGCGCTCCAGCGTCAGCACCGTGGCCACCGCCTCGATCGCCCCCGCCGCCGCCAGCGTGTGCCCCAGCACGCCCTTCGGCGCGGTGACCGGCGGCCGGTGCGGAAAGACCCGCTCGATCAGCGTGGCCTCCATCGCGTCGTTGAGCACCGTCGAGGTGCCGTGCGCGTTGACGTGCTCGATGTCGTACGGACTCCACCCCGCGTCCTCCAACGCCGTCTCCACCGCCGCCTGCGCGTTCCGGCCGCCGGGCGCGGGCGCCGTGGGGTGGTACGCGTCCGTGCTCGACCCCGCCCCGGTCAGCAGGGCGCGCGGTGTCCGCCCCCGGGCGCGCGCGTCCGCGTTCCGCTCCAGTACGAGCATGGCGGCGCCCTCACCGATGACGAACCCGTCGCGGTCCGCCGCGAACGGCCGCGACGCCTCCGCCGGATCGCCGGTACGGGTGGACAGCGCGCCCATCCGCGCGAACGCCGTCAGCACCAGCGGGGTCAGCACCGACTCCGCGCCCCCCGCCACCACCACATCGCACGCCCCGCTGACCAGCAGGTCCCTGGCCAGCGCGATGGCCGTCGCACCGGACGCGCACGCCGTCGCCGGGGCGAGGCTCGGCCCGCGCGCCCCGAGCGCGATGGCCACCTCGCCGGCCGCCGCGTTGGGGATCATCATCGGCACCAGCAGTGGGGAGACCGCCTGCGGCCCCTCCGCGTGCAGCCGCAGCGCGTTGTCGACCAGTACGGAGACCCCGCCGACGCCCACCCCCAGCACCACGCCGACCCGGCCGCCGTCCCAGTCCCCCGGGGAGAGCCCGGCGTCGTCCACCGCCTGGCGGGCGGCGACCAGCGCCAGCTTCACGAACCGCGCCATCCGCCACACCGAGCGCCCGCCCACCGCCTCGTCCAGGTCGAGCCCGGCGGGCGGCCCCTCGACCGCGCAGGCGAAGTCGACCGGCATCCCGGCCAGTTCGGCCCGGCGCCGGGCCACGGACCGCCCGGCGCACAGCCCCTCCCAGAACGTCCGCTCATCGGTGCCCGCGGGGGTCACCACGCCGAGCCCGGTCACCGCGACCGGGTCCACCGCACCGCGCCGGCCGCGCCCGTGCCCGTACCGGCGGCCGGGTCCGTACTCGTAGCCGTGCCCGCGCGCGTGCGCGTGCCCGCGCCCGTGCCTGTTCCCGTGCTCAGCCGTCCGCGTCATGACCGGCATCCCTTCTGTCGAGGTCGAGGTCGAGTGCGCCAAGCGCGCCGAAGGCGGCGGGTCCCTCGAAGGCGGCGGGCCGGTCGCCCCGGCCGGTCTCGGGCCAGCGCAGCGCCGCCGTACCCCAGGTCAGACCGCCGCCGAAGGCCGTCAGCAGCATCCGGTCGCCCGCCCGGAACCGCCCCCGGGCCGCCGCGTCCGCCAGCGCCAGCGGGATGGAGGCCGCGCCCGTGTTGCCCACCCGGTCGAGATGGGTCACACAGCGCTCCGCGCCGATCCCCACCCGCTCGGCGACGGCCCGCATGATCCGGCTGTTGGCCTGGTGCGGTACGAAGTGGTCCACCTGGCCCGGGTCCCAGCCGACCGTCCCCAGCAGGGAGCGGCAGGAGCCCGTCATCCGCTCCACCGCGCGCTGGTAGACGGCCTGCCCGCGCATCCGGAAGAACTCGTCGCCCTCGGAGGCCGGTTGGGGCACCGAGCGGGCCCGCGAACCGCCCCCGGCCACGGTGATCAGGTCGTACCCCTCGCCGTCGCTGCCCAGATCGAAGGCGAGCAGCTCGCCGGGGCCCCCGGTCCGGCCCGCGCCGATCAGCGCGGCCCCGGCGCCGTCGCCGAAGACCACGCCGGTGGAGCGGTCCATCGGATCCAGCCAGGTCGAGTACACGTCCGCGCCCACCAGCAGCACCCGGTCGTACAGCCCCGACACCACCAGCCCCTGGCAGACCGCGAGGCCGTAGACGAACCCGCTGCACACCGCGCCGATATCGAACGCGGGCACCGTTCCCAGCCCCAGCCGCGCGGCCAGCGCGGGGGCGGTCCCCGGGCACGGGTGGTCCGGTGTGGCGGTGGCCAGCACCACGGCCCCGACCTCGCCGGACGCCCCGCCGACCAACTGCCGCGCCGCCTCGTACGCGAGGTCCCCCGTCGACATCCCGGCCGCCGCCCGGTGTCGGCTGCCGATGCCCGTACGCGTACGCACCCACTCGTCGTCGACACCCCACGCGGCGGGCAGCGCCTCATTGCGTACGGGCTCCCCGGGCACCCAGCCCGCGACGGCCTCCAGCATCGCCGACCTGGGATCGGGGGCGCCCGTCGCCGTCTTCCGGGCCCGCTGCGCCCCCACCCGTCCGTACAGCGCGTTTCCGTTCCCCACCCACGGCCCCCGTCCGGTCCGGTCGCGTCACCTTGACCGGATGACAAACGCAGTGGCACACAAGGGGGTTACTGCGTGAGCCGGAGCTACTGCGCCATATGGGGCACAGCCGTCACGGGGAGCGTGGGCGCCCACCCCGGCAGCCGCAGCCGCGCCGCCGAGGTGCCGGGCCCGGAGGGCAGCGGCGGCCGCCAGGCGGCGATCCCCGCGCGGTCCTCCAGCAGCTCGGCCTCCTTGTAACGCTTGCAGCCGTGGTGCCAGTTGAGGATCCCCGAGAGCCAGTTCTCCAGCTCCACCACATAGCCGTCCAGCACCTCGCGCGCCTCCTGACCGAGCCCGAAGTCCTCGTACAGAGCGGGCAGTTCATGGGCGGCGACATGCTGGAACTGCCGCATCCGCGAGGTCATCAGGTCATCGACGATCCGCAGGGCGGTGGGATAGTCGCAGTCGAAGAAGTTCTGCACGACGAGCAGAGCGTTGTGCACCTCCCCCTCGAACTCGATCTCCTTCTGGTACGAGAAGACATCGTTCATCAGACAGGCGTAGTCCTGCGCCGCGTTCTCCAGCGACCGCATCGGGCCGGTGCGGTAGATCTCCGGAGGCACCGTGCGGCCGTGGCCGATCCGGCACAGGCTCATCGTCATATCGGAGCCGAAGGTCCGGCGGCGCATCTCGATGTAGTCGACGGGGTCGGGGATACGGTTCTGCACCTGGTTGGCCAGCTCCCAGATCCAGCTGGCCGTCATGTCCTCGACCGTTTTCCGGAAGGCGCGCCGCCCCTCCGGATCCATCGGTCCCGCCGTACGGACCCACAGATCGGCCAGCCCCCGCTCCAGCCCGGTGGCCGGAACCGGGATCGCGGAGAGGTCGTCGAGCGGCATGAACAGCGCCAGCCGGGCGTTGCACGCCTTGGCGCCCGCCAGATCGCGGGCGTTGCCGTAGACCACCGGGAAGTAGTCGTCGCCGTACGTCCCCCAGGTCAGCCAGTCGGAGGTCAGGTCCAGCTCCTCGGGGGTGGCGTCCGGATGGATCCCGGCGGAGCAGAGCGGCAGGTCGATCCGGCGCAGCCGCGCCTCGTCCCAGACGTCCGAGCCGGGCATCCCGGGCTGCGCCTCCAGGATCCCCATGCGGTGCGACCACTCGACGACGTGCTCGCGCGAGTGGTCGAGGTGCGGGCTGAGCTTCAGCGCGTACGGCATCTCGAACGCGGGCAGCACGGAAGGGCCGACGTGCTGGAACGGGACATGGCTGTGGCTGCGGGCGCGCGCGGGGGCGCCGACGCTCATGGCCCGGACGAGATCGGCGGCGACGGTACCGAGCCCCACGGGCGTCAAGGAGAACGGACTCCCCTCCCCCCGGGCTTCCGCGCCGTTCATGTACCGGCTGGAGCGCATGTGCCACTCGTGGCCGCCCGACTGCCAGTCCTGGAGCCCCTTCACATAGGCGAGCGTGTCGGCGCACTCCTGCGGGCCGAGCCCGTTCTCGGCAAAGAGGGGACCCAGCTCCGTCAACGCGGTGTTCTCGAACTGCTGGATGCGTGACGTCAACAGGTCGTTGACGGAGTCGGCCGCCTCCTGGGTCGTACAGCCGAGGAAGGTCTCCAGGACGAGCACGCCATTGCTCAGCTCGCCCTCCTCCTCGATCTCGCGCTGGTACGAGAAGAGGTCGTTCCGCAGATGGACGGCGTCCGAGAAGGTGTCCTTCAGGACCCGCAGCGGCCGGGAGTCCGCGATGGCCGCCGGGATCTCGGCGCGGGCCGCGTATTCGATCAGCCCCGCCGACCAGGGCGCTCCGCCGACCTTGCGGCGCATCTCGATGTATTCGACGGGGTTGGCCACGCGCTCCGCGTTGATGTTCGAGAGTTCCCAGTCGGATTCGTTGAGCAGATTCTCCGTCGACTCCGCGAATCGTTTCCGCCACCCCAGGGACATGCTCGGCACCGTACGCGCCCAGAGGTCGGCGAGCCCCGCCTCGACCGGATTGGTCGGCTCGGGGAAACCGCCGGCGAGATCCATCGGCATGAAGGCCGCGAGCCGTTCGAGATACGCCTTGCCGCCCGCCCGGTCCTGGGGCCGCTTGTAGACCTCCAGGAAGTGGTCGTCGAAGAAGAACACCCACACATACCAGTCGGTGACCAACGACAACGCAGGTCCGTCACAGTCGGGATGGGTGTACGAGCAGAGCAGCGCGTAGTCGTGCGCGTCCAGATCGCTCTCCTCCCAGACCCCCGACCCCTCCAGCATGCCCATGTCCCTGGCCCACTTCTTGGAGTGCTCCCTGGCCTCCTCCAGGTGAGTGTTGAGTCTGGCCGGATAGGCCATATAAAAATCCGGCAGTACAAACGGCTGCGCCACGATCGAACGGCCTTTCAAGTGTCCTACGGAAGTTTCCTTTTCCGGCGGGGTCTACCCCTCTCCACAGTCCCTCATTCGGACCAGAGATTAGTCATACAAACACACTTCTAAAGAGGTCGCGTGGGATCCATCCGCACGGAATACAGTATGGGGACATTCCGGGAATCGGAGGTTCGCGATGTCACGGGAGTATCCGAGGGACTATACCGATTATCACGAGGCGCAGAAGAGGAAAGCAGAGAGGCCTCCCAAGCACGCCAAGCCCAAGGGCGACAACGGCGGTTCGGACGGAAAGCACTCCCGCCCCAAGAAATAAACGACCAGAAAGGGGCAGCCGTGGCCGATATCGGTGAATCGCTGGCCCAGGAGCAGATGGCCGAGTACCGCTCGGCTTCGGAAACCCGCCGGGACGGCGCCCTGTCGCGGCGGCTCGACTGGGGCGGCACCGCCGGCGTGTGGATGATCGGCGTCGGATCGGCCGTATGGATCGTCTGGACGATAGTGACCCGGTAACGAGCGACCGGGTCCGGCCCAACCCGTCGCAGGCCGCGCGGCGCCTCTGACCGGGTCCGGCCCAACCCGTCGCAGGCCCTCGCGGCATCACCCGTCGGGGGCTTGTGTCACCATCTCTCCCGCCCGCCCATCCGGACCACCATCCAGTCATACAAAAAGACACAGGAACGCGTGGCGCGCTTCTCTCTCCCCGGGGCCCGGGTGATCATCTCCCCATGAGCGCCACCATCTGTCTCGCCCAACAGCCCGAGGCCGACGCCCTGCTCGGCCGCAGTCCGCTCGCCGCCCTGGTCGGCATGTTGCTGGACCAACAGGTGCCGATGGAATGGGCCTTCAGCGGGCCGTACACCATCGCCGTCCGCATGGGCCATGACGACCTCGACGCGCGCGAGATCTCCGCGTACGACCCCGACGCCTTCGCCGCCCTCCTCTCCGACAAGCCCGCCGTGCACCGCTATCCGGCCTCCATGGCCAAGCGCGTACAGCAGCTCTGCCAGTACCTGGTCGAGCACTACGACGGCGACCCGGAGGCCGTCTGGCGCGATGTGGCCACCGGCGCCGAGCTGCGCGACCGGCTGAACGAGCTGCCCGGCTTCGGGAAGCAGAAGGCGCAGATCTTCCTGGCGCTGCTCGGCAAGCAGTACGGAGTACGCCCCAAGGGCTGGCGCGCGGCGGCCGGATCCTACGGGGACGTGGGCGCGTACCGCTCGGCGGCGGACATCACGGGACCCGAATCGCTGGCGAAGGTGCGGGCGTTCAAGCAGGAGGCGAAGCGCGCGGCAAAGGCGGCGAAGGCCGAAAAGCCCTGAGCGGTACGGCGAACCAGGAGACCGGGTGAACCGGGTGAACCGGGTGAACCGGGTGAACCGGGCGAGCCCCGAGGAGCCAGGGCAACCGGGAGAACCTCGGGAGAAGCCGGATAAACCAGGGGAACGGTTTCAGTCGTTCTCTGTCGCAATACAGGACCGTTCTCCACTCCCATCAGCCGAAATGTCCCGTGATCTCCGCCACAGGTGTTCCCAATCGCCGAACCGGTCGCTAGCTTTCCCTGAACTTCGGTCACATTCGTACACACGGAAGGCCCCCTGTGCGCGCAACTCCCCGCAGATTCGTGGCAGTCGCAGCCGCTACCGCGCTCGCCGCCCCCCTTCTGCTCTCCGCCTCCTCATCCGCCGCCGCGCGATCCCACGATCCGGCGAGGGACGCGGCGAAGCTGTCGAAGAAGCTGGTGCGCGAGTCGTCCGCCAAGGACGCCTACAAGCATCTGCGGAAGTTCCAGGCCATCGCGGAGGCCAACGACGGCAACCGGGCCGCGGGCACGCCCGGCTACGACAAGAGCGCCGCGTACGTGTACGGGCTGCTCAAGAAGGCCGGTTACAAGGTCTCGTACCAGGACTTCGAGATCACCTACATCGAGACGCTCGCCGAGAAGCTCGCTGTCACCTCGCCGACGCCGCGCGATGTGGCGATCACCGCCATGTCGTACACCAGGTCCACCCCGGTGGGCGGTGTCGGCGCGCGGATCGCCGCCGTCCCCGTGGACGCGACCACCGGCTGTGAGCCGGCCGACTACGCCTCCGGCGACTACACCGGAAAGATCGCGCTCATCCAGCGCGGTGGCTGCACCTTCGCGGACAAGCAGAAGGCGGCCGGCGCGGCGGGCGCGGTCGGCGCGATCATCTACAACAACACCGACGGCACCCTCAACGGCACCATGGGCGGTCCGGACGCCGGGGTGATCCCCACCGGCGGTGTCACCCGGGCCGACGGCCAGGCCCTCGCCGCCGAGGCCGCGGCGGGCCCGGTGACGGTCTCGCTGGAGATCCGCCAGTTCCAGGAGCAGCGGACCACCCGCAATGTGCTCGCCGAGACCAGGGGCGGCAGGTCCGACCGTACGGTCATGCTCGGCTCCCACCTCGACTCCGTCGCCGACGGCCCCGGCATCAACGACAACGGCTCGGGCTCCGCCGGTCTGCTGGAGGTCGCCCTCAAGCTCGCCAAGACCCACGCGAAGCCCGAGAACAAGGTGCGTTTCGCCTGGTGGTCGGCGGAGGAGCTGGGGCTGCTCGGCGCCGAGCACTACGTCACGAACCTGACGGACAAGCAGCGCTCCGACCTGGCGCTGTACCTGAACTTCGACATGATCGCTTCGCCCAACTACGCCCAGTTCGTCTATGACGGCGACGGCTCCGACAGCGACGACGCCGAGCCCGGCCCGGACGGCTCGGCCCAACTGGAGCACGCCATCGCGAAGTTCCTCGACTCGAAGCGGATCCCGCACGAGGGCACCGCCTTCGACGGCCGCTCCGACTACGGCCCCTTCATCGAGGTCGGCATCCCGGCGGGCGGCACCTTCACCGGCGCCGAGGGCCTCAAGACCGAGGAGCAGGCGAAGAAGTACGGAGGCGAGGCGGGCGTCGCGTACGACAAGTGCTACCACTCGGCGTGCGATGACCTCTCCAACGTCAACATGAAGGCGTTCGACATCAACATCGACGTCATCGCCGACGCGGTGGGGACGTACGCCCACGATGTGAGCGGTGTCAAGAAGCCCACCGCCACTGCCACCACCGCGAAGCGCCAGGCGTCGGCCACCACCGCCGACGCCTCGCACGGCCACACCCCGGCCTCGTAACCCCCGGGTCCCTCCAGGCCCGTCGTGAACGCCCCTCGTGGGCGCTCGCGGCGGGCCTGTCCGCGTACCGGCGCCGGGTGAGGACGACGTGGCGCGAACACTCCCTTCATCCTTCGTCGGGCTCGCTGCCGGGCCGCCCTCACGGATACGTGGATTTGACGGAGAAAGAGAAAAGCAATGTGCGCGACTGTGGATCAAGAGGCGGGAAAGCGTGTGTGAGGTGTGTGCTCCTGCCCTTTTCGTCACTGTGAGCAACTGACGAATCGTTACATCTAGCAAAATTTTGGTCTAATAATTTTGCGGCACTGGAAAATCGAAGACTTCTTGCCGTGTGGATCAAGCCACAGTTATGGTCCTATCCGGCCATAAGAGCACTTCGATCGGCCACCGAAGAGCACGATCCGGCCACCCGATATCTCCGGCAACCCCGCCGGACCGGACCCCCGGTCTGAGTTCCACCCCCCACCTCTCCCCCCCCGCATATCCCCCCACCCCCCACCCCCCACCCCGCAGGCCCGCGCCTGCGGCCCCCTCGGCCTGGCCGCACGTCTTCCCCCTGCCTTCCCCTGCCTTCCCCCCTGTCTTCCCGCATCCCCGGCGCCTGCCCGCGGCGCCGTCCCCCGGTGCGGAGCGGCACCGCACGGGCCGCGCCGTGCCGCCCACCCGCGCCCCAGCACCACCGCCTCCGCCCTCACGTACGCCATTTGGAGGAGCCGATGAGAACCGACTCCCGCATGCTCGCCGTCCCGCCCGTGCCGCCGTCGCGGACACCGGCGGCACCCGAGTCGGCGGCGCTCGACGCGTCCCCGCCGCAAGGCATCGACCTCACCGCCCTACGCCATGACGTGGACCGGGCCCTCACCGTCTTCCTGGACACCAAGGCCCGCGCCGCCGCCGACCGTGAACTCCCCGCCGAAGTCACCGGCATCCTGCGTGAGTTCGTACTCCGGGGCGGTAAACGACTGCGCCCCCTGCTGTGCGTGGTCGGCTGGTACGCGGCCGGTGGCCGGGGCACGCCCCCGGCGGGCGTGGTGCAGGTCGCCGCGTCGCTGGAGATGTTCCACGCGTTCGCGCTGATCCACGACGACGTGATGGACGGCGCCCTCCTGCGCCGCGGTGCCCCGACCGTGCACCGGGCGCTGGCCGCACACCACGCCGGACGTCGCGACGCCGACCGGCTCGGCGAACACGCCGCCATCCTGCTCGGCGACCTGGCGCACGCCTGGTCGGAGGAGCTGCTCCACAGCGCGGAGTTCCCGCCCTCCCGGCTCGCCGCCGTGCGCGAGGTCGCGGACGCCATGCGGTGGGAGGTGATGTTCGGGCAGTACCTGGACCTCGTCGCCACCGGCGATCCCGACAACGACGAGGCGCAGGCGCTGCGTACCGCCCGCTACAAGACCGCGATGTACACCTTCGAACGTCCGCTACACCTCGGGGCCGCCCTCGCCGGGGCCGACCCCGAACTCCGAGCGGCGCTCTCCGCGTACGCGTTGCCGCTCGGCGAGGCATTCCAGCTCCGCGACGACCTGCTGAGCACCTTCGGCGACCCGCGGACCACCGGCAAACCGTGCCTGGACGATCTGCGCGACGGCAAGGGCACCCTGCTGGTCTCCCTCGCGATGCGGCGTGCCGACCCGGCCCAACGGCACACGCTGAACACCTACTTCGGCAGCCCCGGACTCGACGAGCGGCAGGCCGGCCAGGTGCGCGCGGTACTTGAGGACACCGGCGCCCGCGCCGCGATCGAGCACCTCATCAGCACCCGTCACGAGCAGGCCCGACACGCCCTCGACCGGGCCGCACTGCCCCCCGCCGCGACCGACGCCCTGCGCGAGATCTCCTTCGCCAGCACCGAGAGGACATCATGACCATCGAGGCCATTCGCCCGCCCGCCCCACTGCCCGCGACGGTTCCGGACGCCCCCGGCGCCCTGCCTCTGGTCGGCCACATCCCCCAGATGGCCCGCTCCCCGCTGGAGTTCTTCAAGAAGCTGGCCGCACTCGGTCCCGTGGTCCGGATCCGGATCGGTGCCAAGCCGGCGTACGTCGTGTCCAGTCCGGAGCTGGTGCACCGGCTGCACGTCTCCGAGCTGGACTCCTTCGACAAGGGCGGCCCGCTCTTCGAGAAGGTCCGCCACTACGTCGGCAACGGCCTCGCCAGCTGCCCGGCCCACGACCACGCCCGCCAGCGCCCGGCGCTCCAGCCGGCCTTCCAGCGCAGCCGGATCGAGCGCTACGCCGAGGTGATGACGCAGGCCGCGGCGGAGGTCACCGACTCGTGGAAGGCGGGCGAGGAGGTCGACCTCTACCAGCAGATGCACCGGCTCACCACGCTCGTCATCAGCCGCACACTGATCTCGGCGGAGGTGGCGGGCCCCGCCGCCGCGAGCATCGCGGAGTCGGTGCCCGACATCATGAGCGGCGTGTACTGGCGGATGGTCATCCCCGGCCGCTTCTTCCCCAAGCTGCCGATCCCGGTCAACCGCCGTTACGAGGAGGTCGACGCACGGGTCCGCAAGGTCGTGAACGACGTCGTCGACACCTACCGCGCCGACGGCATCGACCACGGCGACCTCATGTCGATGGTGGTCGCGGCCTGCGAGAACGAGCCCGACCCGCACAAGGCGGTCTACGACCAGGTCGTCACCTTCCTCACGGCGGGCCTGGAGTCGGTGGCCTCCTCCCTCGTCTACACACTGCGGCTGCTGGACCAGCACCCGGAGATCACCGCCCGGGTCCTCGCCGAGATCGAGGAGGCGCTGGGCGACGGCGCGGACGGTACGGACGGCGAACTGCGGCTGCCCGGCTACCAGGACATGAACAAGCTGCGCTTCACCCAGAACGTCCTCACCGAAGGGCTGCGGCTGTTCCCGCCGGCCTGGATCGTCAGCCGGGTCGCGACCACCGACGTCACCTGGGAGGAGGGGCACATACCCGAGGGCGCGGGCGTGTTCTTCAGCCCGTACATCGCCCACCGGGACCCCGAGATCTTCCCGGACCCCGAGGCATTCGACCCCGACCGGTGGGGCCCCGACCGGGTCACCACCGCACAGCGGCAGGCCTACTTCAGCCTGGGCGCGGGCCGCCGCAAGTGCATCGGCGACGTCTACGGCACGGTCGAGTCGACCATCGCCCTCGCCACCGTGCTCAGCCGCTGGAAGCTGCACCACCGCCCCGGCTCGGAGAACGACAAGCCGTCCGTGACCGCGCTGCTCATCCCGCCGCGCACCCTGGTACGGGTCGAGAAGGCCGAGCGGAGCAGCTGACCCATGGCAACGGATCAGCTGACCGAGCCGGTTGACATCACAGCCTTCACACGCGCGGTCGAGCCCGCTATAGCGGTCAAGCCCCATATAGCGGGCAAGCCCGATATATGGGACGCCGAGCGCTGCGGGCTGCTCAGCGGCGCCGCGCTCGGCCTGGCCGCCGCCGTCGGCACGGTCACCGACGGCCCCGCCGCCCCCGACGGCGCGACGACGTACCTGGTCGGCACGCCGTCGTACGTCCCCTACGGGACCCTCACGATGCCCTGCCCCGGCGACGGTTACCGGATGGCCGAGCGGGTCATGCGGACGGTGTACGACCCCGAGGTGATCCGCAGCGTCGAGGCGAGCCCGCTCGCCGGGACAGCCCGCCGGATCACCGCCGTACAGGCGGACCGGCTGTGGCGCACGGACGCCACGCCCGCCTCGGCCGGGCTCGCCCGGCTGGCCGGGGTGGCGCCCCGGAAGGGCGGCGAGACACGGGAGTTGTGGGCCGAGTACCAGCGCCGGGTACCGGGCGCGAACGACCCCATCGTGGCCATGCGCGACCTGTGGGGCAGCGTCTACACCTGGCAGTTCATCCGGGGCGACGACGCCCGCCTGCACGACCTGTGCGCGTCGATGCTCTCGCTGACGTCCGCCGTGGACTTCTGCGGCGCCTTCGACGACTCGGGCGCGGGCGGCCACGTCCTCTACATGACCGCCGCCAGCGAGGGGCTGGAGCACCTGTCGGGCGAGGCGGCGGCGCTCGCGGTCCGGGAGATGGTGGCGGTCGGCGGCCTGATGGTGGTGAAGGACGCCATGGCAGCCGAACCGGCCGCCGTCGAAGGCGACCTGGGCCCGGTCAGCCCCGACGAGTACATGGGCGCCCGCTCGTGGGACGGCGCCATCGCCCCGTACTACCGGGTGATGCTCGCCTCCGCGCACTACCGTCATGTGGCCGATGAGCGGGGCGAGTTGACGTCGGCGGCGAAGTGCGACGCGATCCAGCGCGCGATCGACAACATCATGCGGTACAACGATGTCACCGACGCGGTGGCGGACTACTCGGCCCACGAGTGCTTCAACCAGCTCCTGTTGGCGCTGTCCGTACGCGGCGCGGAGACCGCCACCGGGTACGGCGCCGCGCTCGCGGAGGTCACCGACGCCGTACTGGAGTGCGACTGCGGCGAGGCCGGCCACGACGAGGCGGCGGAGCTGTCGATGGGCGCCTGCCTGTGGTACCTGCTGACCCCGCGCTACCAGGTCCGCCGGCAGCTGGCCGCGTTCACCCGTTCCGAGCGTGACGATGTCATGCGGTCGGCGTATGCCCCCGGCGCGACCGGCACGACGTGCAGGCTGCTGCCGGGCGCGGACCTGTACGCCCCGGACTGGACCCCGCTCTGGCACCCGGCGCCCCCGCGCGAGGCGGCGGACCGGGCGGCCCGCATCGCCCGCCGGGCGCTCGCCGCCCCGACCGACCCGCAGCCGTGCGCGACGGCGGCCCTGGCGGTCCTGACCGCGTACGACACGGCGGCCGACCACGACACACTGCTGTCCCTGGCGGCCGGCTGGCAGGCGGTGTTCGACGCGGCACTCGACGGCGGCCCGGCACGGGACACCCCGTACACAGCCCGACTGCGCGAGCTGGTCGGCGACTTCTGGCGCCAGGCGGTCCTGGGCGACGGCGACACCATCGGCATGGACGCCCGGCTGGTCATGGACGTCGACGAAGCCGTCCGCGCCAGCTTCGCCCTCCCCGCCGAAACCGGACTCCGCGTACGCCGGGCCTTCTTCGGCGTGACGAGCGGCTCGGCGGAACTGACGACCGCGAACCCGTTCGGCCGCTTGACGGACGGACTGGGGATCGTCTGCCGCTGACGCGACAGCCCGCCCCCCCCGGACGCGCTCCTGCTCACGGCCTTCCCGCGCCGCCCGTGCTGCTCGTGTCTCCCGTGCTGCCTGTCTCCGGGCAGCACGGGCGGCGGATTCGAGAGGCCTTCGACGTATTGCCCGGTGGGAGCAATGGCAGAGGAATACGAGATTCGAGACACAGGCACTGCTGGGCCCACTCACGCGACGCGGGCCAGTCGCCCAGGTCGCGGTGGCGCACGGCCAGGGCGTACGCGGTCTCGGTGGCGGCCCACCGGTCGGTCGCCAGCTCACGCTGGAAGATCGACTCCAGCTCGTCGGTGGAGGCCAGGCGGGTCTGGTTGGTCATGGTGCCCTCTCGGTTCAAACGGTCGTGCCCCAGTAGTGATCAACGCCCCGGCGTCCCCGCGGTGACGCCGTGACCCGCTGCTAGTACGTGTAGATCTCGGCCAGCGCCTTGTAGTCCTGCAGCTCGTCCTTGTCGAACCACAGCTCCACCTCCTGCTTGGCCTCCTCCGCGTTGCCAGAGGCGTGCACGAGGTTCGCGACCGCCTTGCCCGAGGCGATGCTGGCCGCCGCGCTGTAGTGCGAGAAGTCGCCCCGCACCGTGCCGGCCGGAGCCTGGTTCGGGTACGTGCTGCCGACGATCTTGCGGACGGTGGCGATGGCGTCGAAGCCCTCCAGCACCAGGGCGATGACGGGCCCCTGCTGCATGAACGTCGCCGTGACGTTGTAGACCTCCGACCCCAGTCGCTCTTCCAGGTCGAAGTAGTGCTTGCGGGTGAACTCCTCGTCCATCCAATTCATCTTGGTGCCGACGATCTTCAGCGCGGCGTCTTCGAATCGCGTGATGATCCTTCCTGCCAGGCCACGCGCCAGCGCATCGGGCTTGAGCAGGACGAGCGTGCGCTCGACAGTGTGTGCCTGAACCTCGGCCATTGACTCCCTTTAGCCTTGCTAGCAACCGAACATGACGGACGATCAGCCGTCATCTGCTGAGGTTACCGGCGCTGGCAGGGCGGTTCGGGCGTGCGGGCAATGCCCCGGACGGGCGAATGCCGGCCAAGGTGCGGCCGATCAGCCCATCGAGAGTCCCGATTCGGCCAACTTCTCTGTCTCCTCTATCCGCTGGGGGTACGCACCTAGAATCTCCCTGTGGTCGTCTGGCGCTCTCGCGCCTCTCATACGCCTCCCAGGGACTGAGCCTTTGGCGGGTGATTCCTTGGCCCCTGGTGACTCCGATTCTTCCGGGGCTCTTCCCGCGTGACCATGAAGTGCCAGTGCAGTGGGAGTGCACTTTCGGCGCGCGGATTCCTGCACCGGGGCGGCGACGAGGGGCAGTCTTGTGGACGTGATCGAGCGCTGGAGCGGCCGGTACGCCTGTCTGCTGCAGTCCGCCCTACGGCTCGGCAACGAACAGTTCGCCGCTCAGCTGGGCATCGCAGTGAGGACGGTGGCTGCCTGGCACTCCGACGCATCCGTCGTGCCTCGCAGGGAGATGCAGCAGCTCCTCGACACGGCCTATGAGCGGGCTCCTGAGGCTGCGCGACAGCGACGCGGCCGAGAACATCGACGTCATGTGGGTCCCCAGAAACTCGGTGCCCCGCTTCATCTCCGTCGATACGATCTTCCCACCCATCCTGGCCGTCCTGGAGGAGCAGACGTGACGAACCAGAACACGGACGAGCGCCCCGGCATCGCCGCCGCCATCGTCGTGAACGAGGGGCACGTGCTGATGGTGCGCCGCCGGGTCAGCGAGGGGCAGCTCTCCTGGCAGTTCCCGGCCGGCGAGGTCGAGCCCGGCGAGTCCCGCGAGGACGCTGCCGTGCGGGAGACCCAGGAGGAGACCGGACTGACCGTGGCCGCCGTGAAGCTGCTCGGCGAGCGGGTCCACCCGAAGACGGGCCGACTGGTGTCGTATACCGCGTGCGAGGTACTGGGCGGAACGGCCCACGTCGCGGACACCGAGGAGCTGGCTGAGCTGGCCTGGGTCGCCCATGGCGAGATCCCGGAGTACGTGCCGTACGGGCTCTTCGAGCCGGTGCAGGACTACCTCGACGCGATCCTGCCTTCATGAGTGGCGTTGGCGTCTGCGTCGGCGGCATCGCGGGCGACAGCGGTCACGCCCTGAATGGCCTTGT
The DNA here is from genome assembly GCF_044752945.1 of Streptomyces sp. NPDC088554. Lineage (NCBI taxonomy): Bacteria > Bacillati > Actinomycetota > Actinomycetes > Kitasatosporales > Streptomycetaceae > Streptomyces > Streptomyces sp. NPDC088554. The sequence goes on from NZ_JBIVMF010000028.1 coordinate 27,696, forward strand.
CGCCGTCGGGTACAGGCTGGTCACATAGGCCGCAAGCCCGGCCGTAGTTTCCGGTCGGGCCTGCGGCCTATGTGGTGGCCCCAGGGGCAACGCTGACGGCGCGGTGTCTGTAGCAAGGTTCGTTGGTACCAGCGCACCAGGTTCATTCGGCTCCGACAGCCGTTCGACCACCGGGCCGGTGGCGAGCTGATGCACAGGCGCAGCCAGCGAGAAGAGGCCGTCAGGGGCGCTGGTGAGCCGTCGACCACCGGTTCGAGCTTGGTACCAAAAGACCTTGGAACCGTGGTGCCCACGGAAGTGCTTACAGACAGTGCTCAGAACCGCACGGACGAAGCTCTCGCCCTTGTCCTGGACGCGGAGGAGCTCGCGCCCGAGCAGGTCCGCCACCACTTCATCTCCCGGCACCTGGTGACCGTTTGGGTCCGGCAAAAGCGCGGCAAGCCGAGCCATCCGCTGGCCGGCGTTGCTCAGCGGCTACGCGTCATCGGGTGATTCGTGCGTGACGACTACAGTCGTTGTCATGAGCGACTCGGGAGACTACGAAACGGTAGCCCAGCCCCGCACCGCCGCCGGGGTGCTGTTCTTCGACGAGGCCGGGGGCGTGCTCCTGGTCAAGCCCACGTACAAGCCCGGCTGGGAGATCCCCGGCGGTTATCTCCACCCGGGTGAGACCCCGAGCGAAGGCGCGGCCCGGGAGGTCAAGGAGGAGATCGGCATCACCCTGCCCATCGGCCGCCTCCTCGTCGCGGACTGGGCACCCCACCCGACCGAGGGCGACAAGTTGCTGTTCGTCTTTGACGGAGGCATTCTCGCGGCTGACCAGCGAGCCCAGATCGTCCTGGACGGGGTGGAAGTCGACCAGTTCGCGTTTCACCAGGGCGACCAGATCGACGGGCTGCTCATCCCCCGGCTGGCCCGCCGTGTCCACGCGGCGATCGGTGCCCGTGCGCGATCAGCGACCACCTACCTTGAGAACGGGGCGGGCCGCGGTGCCGAGGGCTGAGCCCATTCCCGCAGCGTCTGCGAGAGCAGAGCGATCGAGGGCACCAGAAACAGCACTGTGGTGTGTTCGCCCTGGCCGGCCTGGGCGCGCTCGTTCTGCGGCCGTTCGGCGATCTTCAGGCTGGTGAAGGTCTTGCCAGTGCCGCAGGCCATGACCTCGGTTCGGTGCCGTTCGGTATCCTTACGCGCTCGCTCGGTCTCCTGTGCCATCCGGCGGGACTCGGCCTTGATGTCCTTGACGACATCGCGAGCGTCCCGAAGGATCGCGTCTGCCTCTTCGGACGCCTGGGCGCGTATCCCTTCCGCCTCGTCACGCGTTCGCTGTATCAGCCGCGCCACTTCCAGGGCGTCGGCTCCCTGCGTGGCGGAGATCCACTCGCGCAGCTGCTCGACCTCGGACGGCCCGTCCCGCCGAAGCCGTCCCAGCAGCCCACCCCGCCGAGCAGCCGGCACGGGCCCGTTGCCGCCGGTTCCGGAGGATTGCTGCGGTATGCCGCTCGCCGCCGTACCGCTCGAAGCGCCTGCGCCTGCGGGCGCGGAAACAGCTGCGGGGACAGGTACGGAGTCGACCGGTAGCCACAACTGCCAACCCACAGGCGGCGCCGACCAAGACGGCTCGGGCTCCCAACCCGGCGGCGGCACCCACCCCTCCGGTGGCGTCGGCCAGCTAGGCGGCGGATTGAATCGGTAGTGGTTCATTGCCTACCCCCAAGAGGCCCGCGCCCAGACGCCCCCCAATGTGCAGTAACCCTCCCGGCCGTCACCGTCGAGGAAGCGTTGACGTTACATGGTGTAGGGCTGCGAGCACACCCCGAAGTCGAAGCTCCTGGGTATCCCTCCGTGGAGCTACCGGTGTCTCAACTATTGAGGGAGAGTTGTTTCGGGAAAGGGAGAGCCCATGGAGAGGCCGATGATCGACTGGGCTCTGAGGACGAGCGAGGCTGAGCTCGCCGTTGTGCTTCCTCGCCGGTGGGTGCATTCTCAGGAGGTCGCGCGCCGAGCAGTTGATCTTCGATGGGTCCTGGGAGATGACGCTGATCTGCTGGTCGCCGCCGCAGCGCTTCATGACGTGGGCTATGCGCCTCGGCTGGCGGTGACCGGCTTCCACCCGCTGGACGGTGCTCGATTCCTCCGGGACAGCCATGGCGCCGACGCGCGGCTGGTACGGCTCGTCGCGAACCACACGTTCGCGTTGCTGGAGGCCGAGGAGCGCGGATTGAGGCTAGCCCTGGAGGCCGAGTTCCCTTTGCTGGAAGAGCAGTTGCTGGTCTACTGCGACATGACGACCACGCCCGACGGACATCGGACGACTGCCGAGGCGCGGGTGACCGAGATCGTCGGCCGTTACGGGGCCGACAGCGTCGTCGGGCGGTTCATTCGCCGTGCGGCGCCGGAGATCTTCGCCGCCGCGGAACGGGTGGAGGCGGCGCTGGCGGCTCAGCCCAGGTAGGGGTAGGTGCCGGCGAGGTAGTCGCCGATCTGCTGGCGCATGCTGGGGTGGATGTCGTAGCCGTCGAGGTCCGTGGGCTGGATGAAGCGGACGCCGTCGGCCTCGTCGTTGATGGTGGGCTCGCCTCCGACCGGGCGGCCGATGTACGTGTTCTCGTACTGCTGGCGGATCTCACCGTCGGTGTAGGCGACGATGTGGTTGGGGTTCGTGTAGACCCCCAGCAAGCCGGTGACCTCGGCGATGATGCCGGTCTCTTCCAGGCATTCGCGCACCGCGCACTGCGCCGCCGTCTCGCCGATGTCCTGGGCTCCGCCCGGCAGCGCCCACTGGCCTGTGTCGCGGCGGCGCTGGAGGAGGATGGCTCCGCTGTCGTCGACGACAAGCAGGTTGTTGGCGGGGATGAGGGTGTTCGCCTTGGGGGCGTTGGGGTCGTTGTAGTACTCGGTCCTACCCATGTGTGGTGGTGCCCTCCTGGCTTGGCGTCCAGGGCCGCGCGCCGGCCCAGACCGCTTCGAAGCTCTGAGCGTAGTTGTCGAACCAGTCGGTGGCTTCAGGCCGTTTGAGGTGAAGCACGGGATTCGCGCTGGCAGGTTGCCCCCAGATGTGGGGGTTGGCGAGCAGGACGTCGTCGTAGCGGAACATGGAGGTGTAAAGGGTGGTGTCGTGCAGGCGGACTTCGCAGCCCGCCTCGGACAGCAGAGGGCGGTAGTAGGTCAGGGAGGCACGGATCTTGGCGGCGAGGGTGTCGCCACCGATGCCTTCCTCGCGGCCCCGGGTGGCGACGGCCTGGCCGGTCGAGTCGCCGAAGCACAGGCGGACCCGTACGCCGGCGGATGCCCGCTCGGCGAGCATCTTGGCCACGCTCGGATTGGACTGGGCGAAGAAGGTGCCGGAGAAGACGAGCACGCCGATCTGGTCCCGCGCCCCTTGGAGGAGCGAGAGCCAGGTGTCGCGGGGGACGCTGGCGCGGTTCGGGTAGGTGGAGACGAGTTCGGTGTCCAGCCCGGAGCCCGTTCCGGAGCCCGTTCCGGAGCCCGTCCTGTCCGGGCTTGGCTGTGGGGCGGGCCAGAGGAAGGTCTCTTCCACCCGCAGATGCTGTGCGACACGGAAGCGGTGTCGCGGATGGGGTACACGTCCGCCGAGCCAGCGCCCGACGGTCTTGGGGTCCACCTCGCAGACCTCTGCGAGCGACTCGGGCGGGACGCCGCGCTGGGCGAGTACGGAGTGGAGTCGCTCGTTCACGGAAGCCATACAACCCCCGCCGGGGGTCAAGGAGCAAGGACGTTATGGGACGTTCCCCTTCGGAGCTGATGCTGCGGCGGTGTATCTACGCTGGTGTTATGCAGCTCATCGTCCTGTGGGACATCGACCACACGCTCATCGAGAACTCAGGGGTGAGCAAGGAGATATACGCCGCCGCGTTCTCGGCGTTGACGGGGGCCGCTCCAGCCGGACCGGCACGGACCGAGGGCCGTACGGATCGACTGATCATGCGGGACATGTTCGCCTCGGACGGTCATCCCGAGCCGGAGTGGGCAGCTGTTGAGGCCGCTCTTGCCCGTGCCGGGGAGGAACGTATCGAAGATCTCCGCAGGCGCGGGACGGCGCTGCCGGGAGTACGGGAGATCCTCAAGGCGGTCGCCGCCGAGGACGGCTGGGTTTCGTCGGTCCTGACCGGCAATATCGCGGCCAACGCCCATGTGAAGGTGTCCGCCTTCGGCCTCGATCCCCTGCTGGATCTGTCTGTCGGCGCCTTTGGCGCTGATGCCCTCCAGCGGCCGGACCTGGTGGCTGTCGCCCGCGAACGAGCCCACCGCCTGCGCGGCGTTCACCATGACGTCCCTGTCGTACTCGTCGGGGATACGCCGCGTGATGTCGAGGCGGCCCTGGCCACGGGCTCCGGGATCGTCGCGGTCGCTTCGGGCCTCCACAGCCCGGAAGAGCTGGCCGCCGCCGGCGCATCCGAAGTGCTGACGGATCTGACGGACACCACGAGTCTCCTCCGGATCCTGGAGTCCTTCGCAGCAGGCTGAGAACGGCCCAGGTAAAACGTCCCAGGACGTCCTGGACGCGTCCGCATACGCGGTGACGCGGTCCCCGTGCGCTCCGCCACCATCGGGTCTCCCACCAGGCAACTGGCCGAAGGAGGACCACGTGATCGGGGAAATCACCGGGATCCGCAGGATCCGGATGCTGTACCTGCAACTGCTCTACCGCTGCAACTTCGAGTGCCTGCACTGCTTCCACGGCAAGCGACTTCAGCACGCGGACGCGTTCACCGCCGATGAGGCGATCAACCTCATCACCCTCATGCGCGACCAGTACGGTGCTCAAGCCGTCACCCTGCTCGGCGGCGAACCCTTCGTGTACAGGGACCTCGCCCAGGTCGTTCGGCACGCCAAGCAGGAGCTGGGCCTGGGGGTCGAGATCTGCACCAACGGCTACCGGATCGAGCGCCGGCTGACGGAGATCGCTCCGTACCTCGATCTGCTACGGGTCTCGCTGGAGGGCATTGGCTCGACCAACGACCACATCCGCAAAGCGGGCAGCTACCGGAGCGCGCTGAGCGCGCTCGACCTCGCCAGACGGCTCGGGGTCCGTACGGGCGCGACCATGACAGTCACATGCCGCAACATCGACGAGGTGCTTCCGCTGGCCCGCACCCTGGAGCACTTCGACGTAAGGCAGCTGAAGCTCCACTGCCTCCGGCCCGTCGGCAACGCCGCCGCCCATCCGGACCTCCTGGTCACCGACACCGTCGCCTACGCTCGCCTCCGCGAAGAGCTCCAGGCGGCCGAGCTGGCCGTCGAGGTGATCGTGGACGAGGATCTGTCCGAGCACGGTGCCCCCGAGATCTGCGCCCCCGCCGGCGGACCGGTCGAGATCGAGCGGATCGAGGCCGACCCGCGCGGCGCGCTCACCATGTCCTGCAAGGCCGTCGCAAGGATTCGCACGCCTTCTGGTACGACAAGGCCGCCGGCCACATCGTCCACCGGCCGTCGGCCACCGACGAACTCACCCTCGCGGTGCCGGACGTGGTCCACGGCCGTGCCTGACGCTCCGCTGTTCGAGAGCCTCGAAGGTCTCCGCGGCACGGGAAAGTCGACCGTCGCACCGCTGCTGGCGGCATCCCGCAGGGCTCGCCTGGTCCCGACCATGCAGCCCTTCTACGAACCCCTGCGGCGCGAGATGGACGTACGGGCGAACGCGGAAGCCCGCATGTGCTTCTACCTCTCCGCGCTACTGACGGCGGTCGATGAGATACGAAGCAATCTCATCGCGGGCAATCCGGTCGTCGTGGAAAGCTACTTCGCCCGCTGTCTCGCCAACCACCGAGCCTTCGGCGTCGACCTCGACGTCACGCTGCCCTCCGACCTGCCGCAGCCCGTCACGTACCTCTTGGTCTGTACGGAGGACGAGCGCCGGCGCCGCCTCGCTCACCGGGACAAGCCGGTCTCCCGCTGGGACGTCCTCGCGGAGAACGCCGCAGACAGGATCACCCACGCCTACGCCCGGTTCCCGACGCACCACGTCGACACCACAGGGCTCGGGCCCGACGAAGTCTGTCGCGCGATCCTCGCCACCGACACGCAAGGAGCTCACCACCGTGCAGACGCAGACGCAGAGCCTCTGGGAGCACACCCTCACGTTCTTCCCCCAGGTTCCTGGCGGCCGTTGAGGAACGAGCCGCTCCCGGAGCCACCATCGCGATCATCGGCGCGAGCGACGGCAGATTCGTCCTGCCGCTCGCAGCCGCCGGCTACCGCGTCATCGCCGTAGAACGCGACCCGCTCGCCCTGCACGGTGGCAGCGTCCACCTTCCGGGTGACGAGAACGCCCGCACGACGGGACTCATCGACCGCCTCAAGCTCCAAGCGCTCCACGACCGTGTGCAGGTCGTGGAGGAGGACTTCCTCCAGGCCGAGCCCCTGGGCGTGCTCTGCGACGCCGTCTGGACAAGCTGCTCCTGGCATTACAGTGCCAACCACCACAGCCCGCTCGCGGAGTTCGTCACCCGCATGCAGGAGATGGTGCGGCCGGGCGGCCTGTTCGGCGCGGAGTTCATGATGCCCGTCACGCAGCGCCACTACCTGATCGAGCACTACACGTCGCCGGAGAAGCTGAGACGCCACTTCATTGGCGACTGGGATGTTCTGCTGACCCTGCGGAGCAACGAATTCACCGAGCGGGCCCACGTCGGCCGACTCCACGATCACACCCACCGTATGGGCCTGTTCCTCGCGGCTCACACACCCAACTCCGCCCATCAACAGGAGAAGGACTCATGAAGCACGAGTACGAGGCCAAGTTCCTTGCAGTCGACGTAGCCGACCTTCAGGCCCGGCTGGCCACGCTCGGTGCCGTCCAGGCATTCCCTCGCACCCTCCTCACCCGCAAGATCTTCGAGAACGACGCTCTCGACGGCGGTGCCTGGGTACGCCTGCGCGACGAGGGCACGCGCGCGACGCTCACGCTCAAGAAGGTCACTGACGCCACCACGATCGACGGCACCACAGAGATCGAGACCGAGGTCACGGACCCGCACGCCATGGCCGAGATTCTCCGGAACGTCGGCATGCGCGAGGTCCGCTACCAGGAGAACTATCGCGAGGAGTGGCGCCTGGGCGAGGTCGCCTTCGACTTCGACACCTGGCCGGACCTCCCGACGTTCGTCGAGATCGAGGGCCCCGACGAGGCGTCCGTACGGCAGGCCGCCGAGCTGGTCGGACTCGACTACTCCGGGGCGCGGTTCGGCAGCGTCGACGAGATCTACAAGAGCGAGGCCGGCCGCGACATCCTGGCCGAACCCACCCTTCTCTTCGCCGACGGCGAAAAGATTCGATTCGCCCCGGTTTGAGTCTGTCCGGAGCGTTCGTGTGAACGTCGGCGCGGTCACCGCGCTGCGCTCGCCCGCCGACGCCGACGGGACGTCGAATTCGCCCGAGCAGCGGGGGCCTTCGACGTATTGCCCGGTGAGAGCAATGGCGGAGGATACGAGATTCGAACTCGTGAGGGGTTGCCCCCAACACGCTTTCCAAATGTTCGTCTGAGGGTTCGGCGTGGGCCGTCAGTGTCCTGACCTGGGCCGAGAGGGCCTGATGGAAGTGTTCCGGACGCCTCTGAACGGAGGTGAATGCAACCCGAACTGCAACCCTCGGACCGGCTTCCCGGCGGGTGTGCTATGCCGCCCCGTCAACATCCTGAGTCCTTCACGGGATGCAGACATGGGGATCTGCCTGGTCAGGAGACAACTGCGGGCCGATGGGTCCTCGCGGCGGTTGTCCGCAACTGAGGCCGCGACTGCGAGTGGGGCCAACGGCCGGAAGCCCGCTCCGGCCGGTGGCCCCCAGGTAGATCAGTCGGACTGTCCCGGACGTCGGAACAGTGACCGGATCACGGAACCCCTACGGCGCCGTTTGTGCCATTCGCTGCGAATGTCGAAGATCTCTTTTTCCAGCGCCTCGTCTTCCGAGTCGGCGGCCCATTCAACCGCCATCTCCTCGACAAGCTGGGGTGTGTCCTCCTCTGTGGCCCAGAAGTCGTCGGCTTCGAGCTCGTCGGCTTTTCCGGTTCTCGGGTCTTCACTGATGTAGAAGGCCCATGAGTCATTGATCTCCGCAGCGAGGAGCAGGTATGACCCCGCGTACTCGCCTGCGGTGATACGACCGATCCTGCCGTCCTGCGGCCAGGACGAGCGGTCTATCAGTACCGACCCCACCGCGAGATCCTTACGTGGTTGATGTGGAAGTTGAAGTAGTTGTGGTGGTTCTTCGCTCCCCAGGTGAGGTTCGAGGACCGGCCGAACTTACCCTTCCGGGCAGCTGACCGGTAGGAGTACTTGCCCCTCGACCACATCCTGGCGCCATTGTTGGCCACCCCTCGGACGGCGCCACGGCCGGTCCACATTCGGCCCGCGAGCCAGGCGGTGGCACGGGTGGCCCGGATGCTGCCGCGAGCGTAATTAATCTTGTGGGCCAGGCGTGCCACCCGCACCACCCGGTAGGCGCGATAGGCCCAGGCCGCCGCACCCAGCCCCGGGACGAAACTGGCTGCCGTCAACGCGATGTCCCACTTGTACTTCTTGACGAATCGTTTGGTGCTCTTCCATGCCTTGCGCCAGCTCCACTTGCCGTCGAGGTCGAAGCGGTTCAGCGGGTCGGCGTGTACGTAGTCGTAGGCGTTGGCATTTCCGCCGTAGACCGGGTCGGTGGACAGGAAGCGTCCGGTGGTCGGGTTGTACAGGCGCACGCCCATCAGCGTGAGTCCGGTGAGGGTTTCAGCGGATCGCTGTTTGCCGCCGAGCCAGCTGTAGCGGGCAGCGGCCTGTCCGCTGCGCGGGTTGCCGTACTCGTCGCTGTCCAGGGCGATGGGCGCCTTGGAGGTGTCCAGCGGCAGTTGGAGAGCGACATCACCGTGGATGTTGGTGAGCTGCAGGACGACGTCGCCGGTCTTGCTGGTGGTCGCCGCGAGGTCGCCGGCGGCGGAGTCGACGTTACGGGTGAGCGTGCCGGTGGCGGTGTCCTCGACGATCCAGCGGGGGTTGTCGCCGTCGCCGTCGTAGTGGTTGAGCTTGGACCCGGTCTGCGTCCAGGCGGTGCCGCTGCCGGTTTCGGTCTTCCAGGAACGGAAGCGGTGGGTGGCGTCGAGCTGCCAGGTCTGTCGCTTGCCGTTCGCTGTCTGCTGGTAGGCGAGGTCGTTGGCGAAGTAGCCGACGGTCCCGTGTGTGGGCAGAGCGGTGGTGCGTCCGAACGCGTCGTAGGTGTTGCCGGTGTCGGTGAGCCGGTCGGCGCTGTCGTAGGTGGAGGTCTTGGTGGTGCCCGCGGCGGTGGGGCAGTCGGTCCCCGGTGCCGCGGTGGCTGTGCCGAGGGATGTCCGGTTGGTCCGCTGGTCGAAGCCGTAGGTACGGCGGGTGCAGACGGTGTCTGAGGTGTCCCGCACCGTGGTGAGCCGTCCGACCGCGTCGTAGCCGTAGCTCTGGTCGGACCAGCCGGCGTGTGTGGTGACCTGGCCGTGCACGGACTCGGTCACGGTGTCGGAGACCAGGACGGTGCCGTCGCTGTCACGGGTGTAGGTGCGGTCGGTCGCCGACCCTGTGGTGTCCTCGGTCTGGGTGAGGGTGTAGCCGCCGGGCAGTTTCTCGGACGCGACGGATCCGTCGGCGTCATAGGCGGCGGTGAAGACCCCGGCGACGGAGTCGGTGGTCTTCGTCACCAGGCCACGCGGTTCGGCGGCGTGGTCGTAGGTGAAGGTGACGGTCGACGGCGCGTTGTCGGTGCTCTTGACCGGACGGTCGAGCAGGTCGTACTCGGTGGTGGTCACACCGCCGTCGGCATCGGTGTAGGAGATCTGTCGGCCGAGCTTGTCGAACGCCTCTGTGATCGTCCCGCCGGTCGGCGAGGTCGTCCTGGTGATCTTGCCGCTCGCCGGGTCGTACTCGGTGGTGCTGTCGGGCACCGCCTGGCCCAGGCCTCCGGCGACGCTCGCCGTGACCGGACGACCGGCGCTGTCATAGCTGGTGGAAGTGGTCCGGGTGACGCCGTTGGCAACGTCGGTCACCTTGACCGCGTTGCCCCACCAGTCGTACTCCGTGGTGGTGGTCGGCAGCTCGGTGGGATTGGCTCCCCCGCCGGTGATCGTGCCAGCTGGGCCGACGGAACAGACCAGGTCGGCCCATTCAGGCCGTCCGGCGCAGGCGCCGGTACCCGTGGCGGACCAGTAGGTGGTCACGCGAGCGGCGGCGTCAGAACCGGTGGAGCCGGGCGGAACTTCTTTGGTGACCCGGCTCTGGGCGTCGTACTCGGTCGAGGTGGTGATCGCCAGACCTGCCGGGTCCTGGACCGTCTTGGTGGCCACGCCCTTGGCCCAGTCGAATTCTGTCTGGTTTACCCGGGTCTCCCCTTGCACGCCCGGGTGCTCGCGTACCTGGGCCCCGGTCGTGACCTTGGTGACCTGGTCCTTGACTGTGGCGCTGCCGTCGGTCGGGCGTCCGGAATCGTATGCGTTGACCGTCCAGCTACGAGCAGTCACGGGGCTTCCGGCGGTCACCAAGGTGGTGGCGCCGGACTTGAGATCCGCGGTCAGGTCGGTCCGGCGCAACGGGCCGAACTCCTCCAGTTCCCGTGTGCCGTCCTCGTTGTAGACCGAGCGGGTGGACAGCAGCTCGGCTCGTTCGGCCGAGGTCAGCTGCCCGATGCCGAGTTCGGCTTGTGTCGCCTTGTCGGCGGGAGTGGTGCCCAGTGCGATGGAGCGGTTGGCTGCCGACAGTTCACGGACGGTGTTGCCATGGCGGTCGGATTCGCTGGTGGTGACGTGTCCGCCGGGGGTGACGCTGTTGACCTCGCGGCCGGATATGCCCAGGTAGGTGACGCCTGCCCGGGTGTAGGAGCCAGCGCCGAGGCTGTCGCCGGAGTTGCCAGCTGGTGTCGCGTCGGCGGGGAAGACCGCAGTGGCGTCGGTGGGGACGTCTGCCTGCCCCCAGACGGCGACATTCGCGGCGGCCATCTGGTACGGGGCGTTGGCCCCGCTGAGTGGAACGTCGTAGACGACGGTGGTGGCGGCCTCGCCCTCGATGGTGTCGGCGGTGCCCTGCTTCAAGCCGGGGCGGGAGGCCCTGAGCAGCATGCCGTCACCGGCTGAACTGCTGGATCCGGCCTTGCCGTAGACGAAGTTCCACGGCAGTTCGCCGGGAGCCGTGACCTGGGTGACGCGGCCCGCGCTGTCGTAGGCGTACTCCGTCTTGAGTGAGGGAGAGATCTGCGGATGCCACGACTGACGGAGACGTCCCGACTCGTCGTAGAGGTACATCCTGACCGACTTGCTGGTCGCCGCGGCCGCGCCGGGAGCGGTGGACCACAGCCGGATCTCCTTCACCTGTCCGGTGATGTCACCGAAGGCGCTGCTGGTGGAGGTGGTCGAGGTGGCGTAGACGAACTCCAGGGCGCGGCAGCCCTTGGTCGCCGGATCCGCGGTACAGGCGGCGGCAGTAGCGCCGGAACTCGGGGCGATGACCCGCTTGGGGCGGGCCAGCTTCTTGCCCTCGACGGTCACCGTTTCGGAGACGACGGTGGTGGTGGAGTTCGCCAAGCCGTCCAGCAGCGTGGAGGAGACCTGCCAGGTGGAGGCGGCGGCGTCGGGCTTGGTGAAGGCGGTGACCGCCCCGTCAGTATCGGAGAGCGTGAAACTCCCGCTCACACTGCCCTTGAGGCTGAGGTCTTCGGCGCCGGGTTCGGGGATCCACCCGGTCTTGGCAGCGTTGGCAGTGAAGTGCAGCTCACTGTCGTCGGCGGTGATGACTGCGACGGCGGTCGCGGACGTCTGACGCAGGTGGCTGTAGTCCGAGTCGGTCAGCTCCGCCGCTGTGCCGGTCGTCCACTCCTTGCCGAAGATGGAGACCTGTCCCTCCTGCTTCGCCCCGGCGTCGGGGGTCCGGGAGGACGCCGTACGGTTCACGGACAGACCGAGGTAGGAGGCATCGCTCTCGGAGAGGGTGAAGTCACCGGTGAGCAGGTTCAGCGAGCCAGGGCCGATCTCGTCGGACGCCGCGCCGTCCGCGTTGCGGTCGACGACGATCGTCAGCGGCTGGGTGCTGCCTGCGGCGCTGTTGGGACCGGTGAAGTCGGCCTTGATCTGTACGGTGCCGTCGGGGTCGACCGTGTTGGTGGCATTCCAGGCCAGCGCGGCGTTCTTGCCGCCGCTGAGAGCCACCGGCCACGCGGTCAACGCGGTGCCGCTGGAGGTGACATCACCGGCGGGGATCTTCACCCATGGGTCGGCTTCCGAGCGTCGCCAGGAGAAGGAGACGCTGTCGTACTTGGCTGCGTCGGCCTCGGCGACCAGCGGCAGACGGCGGGCAGTTCGCTCGCCCTCGCTCGGCTGGATGAACCCGCCGGGGCCCGCGTGGAAGGTGTACTCGATCGCCTCGGACTTGTTGTCCGCCTTGTCGACGGACCGCACCTGCACGGTGTGGGTGCCGTCACGCGCGGGTGCGATCGAGATCGGCTTGTCCCCGGTGGCACCACTGGTGGCGGTCTTGGTCCAGGTCACGCCGTCGAGGGACCATTCGAGCCAGTTGTGGTCCGACGCCGGCGGGGTGACGGTGAAGGTACCGGCCTGGCCCGCGCCCTTGACCCACGCGCTGCTCGGGTAGTCCGTCGAGACGACCTTTGTCGGGGCGGAGGGGGCAGTGGTGTCGACGGTGAAGGTCTTCCACGCCGACCAGCCGGTGTTGTAGTGCACTCCGTCGTACGGCGAGGTGCGGAACTTGTACGTCTTGCCGTTGGCCAGCACCCCGGCGGGGACCGTCACTGAGGCGGCCTGCCCGGACGGCACGAATGGGGAGACGATGACGTCGCCGACCTGTGTGTCCGTGGCACTGTTGAAGATCTGGAAGGTGCCGTTGACCTTGTCACCGTTGGGGTCGACGAAGGTGTCGCGCAGGGTCGGCGTCACCGTGTTGACGGTGTAGGCACCGCTGTAGGAGAAGTACGGCGGGCCGGCTTCCTGCTTCGTGCCGGTGCGCGGCCGGTAGTTGTAGGTGACGACCAGCTTGGGCGGGTTGGCCGCGTTGTTGGCGGAGTTGACCCGCTTCCACTGGGCGGTCACCGTCTCGCTGGTGGCGCGCAGGCCCATGCCGGAGGTGGCGTTCTTCGCCGAGGCCCACTCCTGTACCAGGGTGGTCACATCGGCGTTGATCCAGCCGTCCGGGGCCGAGGTGCAGGACGGATTGCCCTTGGTCTCGGTGGACGTGGCCTTCTTCGCCGTCCAGGCCGGCTGCGCGGTCCAGCGCGACGCGGTGGACGCCTTGCCGGCGTCCCATACCTCCCAGGGCTGGGCGGCGCAGGTCGTGTCGCCGGAGTGGAAGTTGAACAGACTCAGCTTCGCGCTGGAGACCAGCGCGTCGGAGATCGGCGCGGTGTTCCAGGTGATGAACGACCTGGCGGTGCGCGGGGTGCCGTCACTGTTCGTCGTGCCGGGGTTGCCGAGGTCCAGTTCGGTGTCGGTGGACCAGTCGACGGTCTCGCCCTGCTGGACGTAGGTGTCGAAGACATTGCCCAGCGACGAGGTGGACGGGTCCACGGTCACCGGGAACTCGGTCTCCGGGTCGGCCAGGAACTTCGCGTCCGGTGTGATGACGAGGTCGACCGCGCCCTTGCGCTGGACGACCTTCATACCGACCTTGGCCCGGTTGGTGTGCTCGCCGGAGACCTTGTCGACCTTGGCGTCCCACATCACCGGGGCGGGCATGACGGCCCGCTTCTTGTTCTTCCTGTCGGTGAACGACAGGCTTCCGTCGGCCTGCTGCTTGACCTTCAGGCCCTTGGCCTTCAACGGCAGCGTGTACGTGTAGCCATCCGCTGCCGGGCGCTGCTGAATATCGACGTACTGCTCGTAGCCGGTACGCGTGGCCTCGACCACCACGTTCGCTCCGGGAACCGCATTCACATACGTTGCGCGGGTGCCGTCCAGTTTCGGGGCGGGAAGCCCGCCCTTCCACTGCAGCGTGATCTGCTCATCACCCTCGCCCAGGGTCACCAGGTCACGCGCGGCGGCACTGCCGGTGTCCTTCAGCGAACGGGCCTTGACACCGCCGCCGGGGTTCAGCCGCAGACCGTTGGGGTGCCCCATCGGCTCCACGGTGCCGTCGCTCTGCTCGACCAGGGTCAGGTCGACCGGGCGCCACTGACCGTCTTCATCGAAGCGGATCGGGCCGGCACTGAGCTCTGTGGTGAGTGAGCCGTCCTTGTTCACCCACGTCGTTGACGTCTCTGTGCGCTCGGACAGAGCCTCGACGCGCTTGCCGGAGAGCCTCGCGGCCACCCGGGCTGACAGTAGATCGGCAGCCTGCGTGACTGCGGGCTTCGACTTCTTGCGGGCTTCGACTTCTTGCGGGACTCAGCACTCTCTGCGGCAAACGCCGTACTCGCGCCGTCGATCAGCGAGAACGACAAGGCCAAGGCCATGCCCCCTGCTATGTAGCGGAGACTCCCCTCGGACCATGGCCGTCTGCGCTCCTCTGGCGCGGGCAAATGCACTGTCATGAACCCTCGATCTCTTATGAGTTGCTGTGCCCTACATGTGTGATGTCGACGTCAAGATATCGAGGGAGAAAAGACCATAAATTGGGCAATGATTTACAAAAGTGGCTCGGCTGGTTTCTGAAGGTGACATGATCCCTGTCACTTGTGGGGAGTTTGCGGTGTACTCCACCACCTGCTCTCTCTGGTGCTCAAGCCGACTACGGCTCACCTCGCCCCGTCGGCGTAGCCCAGCCGACGGTGTAGGGCGTGGATGAACCCGCTCCTGAAGGAGACGGCCCACAGTGCGTCCGTGGGGAACTGCCGCAGGTAGGTGTAGGAGTCGTCCAGCACCGCCAGGTACCCGTGATCGCGTGGCCGCCGGGGTGCAGAACCCGCCGCCGCAGCCCGCAGCTCCATACCGATGGCATTCCGTAGCCGTCCCCCGACCTTCTCGTCCTCGATGCCCGGGTCCAGCAGCACCGCACCGGAAGGATCTCGTCCAGCAGAGCCTTGCGGCCTTCCCCAGCTGCGGCCCGCGCAGCCAGCGCGTCGCGCATCTTGGTCCGCGCACTGCTCTCCCGGGCCGAGACGGCCTGGTCGAACAGGCCGATAGCCTCGTCCAGCACGTCGGCTGCCGACTGTGTGAGGACCGTCAAATGGATCGGGAGACGCCGCTGGGGGTTCGCGCCGGTCCAGCGACCGCAGCATCAGCCGGCGCCCTACCGACTCTCCGCCTGAACGAATTGGGCAGCAGAGTCGACTATCCGCTCCTCGTGGCAAATGCCCTCTGAATCCTCGCTCATTTGGTGGTCTCCCAGGACTGCGGCTGTCGTGCAATGACCTGGTGGGTCAAGCCGAGCAAGGGACCAGTGGCGTCAGTCACCACGCCAGCGACCTTCGCACCGCGTCCACCAGCGACGTCGCACGTACATCGTCGGGACCGCCGATGATGTGGTTCATCGCGTAGCCGAAGGCGATGCCGTGCTCCGGGTCGGCGAAGCCGAGGGAGCCGCCGCGGCCGGTGTGGCCGAAGGAGTTCGGGCCGGCCATGGGGTTGGCCTCGGTGGGCTGCATGTATCCGGAGCTGAACCGGCTGGGCACCACCATCACCTGGTCCGCACCGCCGGCCTGTTCCTTGGTCGCCGATGCGAGGGTCCCCGGATCGAGCAGGCGTATGCCGTCCACCTCGCCGATCAGAGCGGCGTACATGCGCGCGAGTCCGCGCGCGGTGCCGATGCCGTTGGAGGCCGAGAGTTCCGCGGCCTGGACCTCGGGTGAGTTGAAGTCGATCTCGGCTGGGTCGGTGACCTGGAACGCCCTGTTGCTGAACGAGTTCGGGTCGCGCCAGGCGGCGACCAGTTCGCGGAGCTCCGGGGGATTTCCTCCGGTGGCACGGCGGTGAGGTCGACCTCGGGCTGCTGGTACACCATCCGGCTGACCCGGTCCTGTTCGCTCGTCGGCAGTCCGATGAAGAAGTCCAGTCCCAGTGGGGCGGCGATCTCGTCGGCGAAGCCCACTCCGTTCCGGTTCAGAGGCACATCTGGCGATTTGGTGGACGGCCGGAGGCCGAACGTACAGAGTCGTAGTTGTGGCTGCTGGGGCGGGCGACGGGCGCAGAGTATCCCGCAAGTCGAAGGTGGGGCATGGACAGCAACGAGTACGACGAGTTCAAGGCCAAGGTCAGGGTTCCGAAGGGTGCCCGTCTTGCGCGGTCGAGGAAGACCGACGGCGCTTACCGCGGCATCACTGACCCCGGCACCGATCAGATGGGTCAAGCCGAGATCTTCCTGATGGAGGAGAACGAGCCGGATCCGGTGGCGACGTACCCACAGGGTTGGCCCGAATCTGACCTCTACGAGTCGGAGGCGCGAGCGCGGGAGCGCCGAGAGAACGCGGAATTTCTCGCCGACGTGCTCGTCCAGGTCGGCCTCAGATTGGCGGAGAAGGCCGCTCCGCATGTCAGGAAGTGGTGGTTTGAACAAGCGCTTCCGGCAGTGAAGTCGAAGTGGAAGGACCAGAAAATCCTGTCCGTCCAGGCGAAATGGAGCAGCGTGGTACGACGTCGCCCGAGTGATTGCCGGTCTGGGGCCGAGGGGGACCCACAGGAAGCCGTCATCGTTCCGGGCGATCAGCGGACGACCATGAGCAGCGCGGAGGCGCGGAAGCGGATCGAGGCGGCTGTGGTGGCCAGGCTGTACAGCGATGGGCAGCTACGGCTGGTACGCGATGCCCGGGTTGTAGAGGAGGGAGAGCACGGTCTGGTGGAGTTGGGGGCGACGAGTGATCTCACGCAGCAGCGCATCGGGGAACAAATTGCGTTGATGCTTGAGGCGAACCCTTCGCTGCTGGGCCAGGACACCCTGGCCGAAATCGGGAAGCTCATCGCGGGAATCCGCGCCAATGGCGATGCTGTTGCTCTTCCTGGAGCAGAAGGCGTGATGTCGCATGACTACGGGAACGACTGACGAGGGCGACCGCGGGTTACCTGAGACTTGCTTGGCGAGTCAGGCTGTCGTAGGTGCCAACGAGCATTGCCACTCATGGTCTCGGGGCTCGTGTGACGTCACGCGTCTCAGCTCTCCTCGTGCTCGTCGCCGTGCAGGATGGCCGCCTTGGCTGCCCAGGCCAGGATGCTCTGCCCGCGCATGGACAGTCCGAGCCGATTCCAGTGGAAGATCACGTGGTAGCTGAGCACTTGCCGCAACCCGCGATCCAGCGACCCGTCCTGGACGCCGTGTGCGAGTGCTTGGCCGGTGCTGCGGAACGCGGTGGCCCACTCGGCTACGGGTTCCAGTGGGCCACCGGAGCACAGCAGGGCGTCGCTGTCGGCGAGAAGCAGGGTGCGGATCTCCTGGGCTCGGGTGTTGAGCCGTTCCCGCGGAACGTCGCTGACAGCCGAACGGTGTTCCGTCGTGATGACGCGGTCCCAGACGTCGCCCTGCTCGTACCACTCCAGCCGGGCGGTGCGCATCATGATCGTGCACAGGAGGACGGACAGTTCCCTAGGCCCGATGGTGAGGCCGCCGCACTGGTGCAACTGCTGGATCTCTCGGCTGTCGGTGATGAACAGGGCGTGCGCGGCCGTCATGCTGGTCGTCCCGCCGAACGCCGGGGTCTCCGGTTCGTAGATGCCGGGCCACCAGCGCTGGAGGTGGCTTTCGGAAACGAGGCGGTTGAAGCCATCTTCGATGGCCAACTTGGCTTCGTGCGCGGGCTGGACCCTTAGGCGCAGGCGCCAGCAGGGGTGCTTTCTGGTGTACCACCAGCCGTCGATGCCGCTGGCTGCCTCCGCCTCGCGCAGGATCGGCAGGACGTGCGTGGTGAAGGTGGCGTCGGCGTTCGACCAGTCGGTGAAGTGGAGGTACGTCTGCCACCAGTCGGTGGTGGCCGCGTGGCGGGACAGGGCTTCGCGGCCAGCTTGGTCGTAGACCGCGACCGCGTCGGAGAGGACCACGGGGTCCATCCGGTACTGCTGCGCCGCGTCGGCGATCGACAAGCCGGTGAGGACGGCGAGGACGGCGTGCTGCGTCGGGCTCGGCTCGGTTGCCTGATTCAGTCGATTAAGAGACATGCGTCCCATCCAGTGCTCGGAGGCTGATGCGAGGCCAGGGTGCTGAGTGCGAGTGCGGTGCCGGCGGCTCCGTTGATCAGGCCGGGAGCGGGCGGGGTGCCAGCTTGATGGGACGCGGTGAGGGCGTCACCAAGACGGTCCGGTAGGGCGTGGAGGCGCGCGTCGAGCGCGTCTGCGGCGGCCCGGTGCGCCGTCTGGTAGATGCCCGCCCATCCGTGGCAGAGGCCGTTGTCGGTGACCTGGGCGAGTTGCGCGGGGTCGGTCAAGGCCCGGTACAGGGCGTCCTCGTAGAACGTCTGGAGTGTCGGTGAGCGCAGGGCGATCCCAGCGAGCTGGCCTGCCCGTGCGATGCCCGTTGTGCCGTAGCACCAGCTTGGACGGGCGGGGGCGTCGTGGTGGGCGCGTCCGTGGTCGAGATCGCGCCGCGAGATGTGCTCGGGCCACCAAGGGCCGGAATCGCCGTGCTGGCACCAGGCGTCGAGGTGGGCGCAGATGGTGAGCATGGCGTCCTGGTGGCCGTCGACGGTGATGCTGCGGCGCAGGGCTTGGGACAGGAGGAGGAGCGGGCCGGTGATGCCGTGCGCGGCGCCGAAGTTGCCGTGCCCGCCGGGGAAGTGGGGAGACTCGCCGCGGGCGGGGTCGTGGCCCACCCACCAGCCGGGCAGCTCGCGGTCGGTAGGGGCGAGCGGCCGGGTCAGGGAAACGAGGTATTGCAAGATCCGTTCCAGGGCTGGGCCCTCGGGCTCGGTGCGCAGGAGGTAAGTGCCGATCCCCGTGAGGCCGTAGAAGAGGTCGTACTCCGCGAACGCTGGCAGGTCGCCCCGGTCGATGCGGACGAGCGCGGCGTCCACGCGGCGGTTGGCGAGGTCGGTGATGTGCTGGTGAAGGGTCGTGCGCGCCGAGGCGTACAAGTGCTGGTAGTCCGGGGGAACGGTGGTGAGGACGAAGCCGACGGCTGGAGCGCCGAGGAACAGGCCCGTCTGGTCGGACGCGCTGATGGGCCCGGAGGCCGCGCTCGTGATCCACCGGTGGGCGGAGCGCCAGGAGCCGCCAGCCCAACGGTGCCTCCTCGATCTTCCTCGGCAAGGACGGCAAGTGGCACGGCTACGTGACCGTCGGCGTCAAGGATGACGGCAAGCCCGACCGGCGCCACGTCAAGCGCAAGACCCGCGCCGACGCCACCAAGGCAGTCCGCGAACTGGAACGTAAGCGCGACTCCGGCACCGTCGGCAAGGCCGGGCAGACCTGGACCGTCACGACCTGGCTGACCCACTGGGTCGAGAACATCGCAGCACCACACGTAGGCGAGAACACCATCGACGGCTACCGCGTCGCCGTCTACCACCACCTCATCCCCGGCCTCGGCGCGCACCGCCTCCCCAAGCTGGAGCCCGAGCACCTGGAGCGCTTCTACGCCAAGATGCGGAAGGCCGGCAGTGCCGCCGGTACCGCGCACCAGGTTCACCGCACCGTACGCACGGCCCTCAACGAGGCGGTGCGCCGAGGTCACCTCACCGTCAACCCCGCCTCCGTCGCCAAGGCGCCACGCCTGGAGGAGGAAGAGGTCGAGCCCTACACGGTCGAGGAAGTGCAGAAGCTCCTCGCCCTGGCCAACAAGAGCCGACACCCGGCGCGTTGGGTCATATCCCTGGCACTCGGACTGCGTCAGGGCGAGGTCCTCGGGCTCAAGTGGACGGACGTCGACTTCGAGCTGCGGGTCATGACGGTCCACCGCAACCGGCTACGGCCCCGGTACCAGCACGGCTGCGGCAACCGCTGCGGGCGCAAGCCCGGCTACTGCCCCCAGAAGGTCAACATCCGACGTGAGACCAAGGACACCAAGTCCCGTGCCGGACGTCGGCCCATCGGCATCCCCGAGCCTCTGGTGCGGCTCCTGCTCCAGCACCGGCGAGAGCAGGAGCGGGACCGCAGGCTGGCCGGCGACCTCTGGACGGAGAAGGGGTACGTCTTCGCCTCCCCGACCGGCGAGCCCCTCAACCCGAACACCGACCACCACGAGTGGAAGGACCTCCTGAAGGCGGCGGGCCTGCGCACAGGCCGTCTCCATGACGCCCGTCACACGGCGGCGACCGTGCTGCTGATCCTCGGCGTCCCGGACACGGTCGTTGACGCGATCATGGGCTGGGAACCCGGCAAGTCCGCCAGGATGCGCCGCCGCTACCAGCACCTCACCAACCGGGTGCTCACGGACACGGCTGACAAGATCGGGGGGCTGCTTTGGCCCCTGCTCGCGGAACCGCCCACAGGCAGGTCGCGGTAACGGGAAAGACGCCAAGCGTGAGGGTGAGACCGCCGGGGACGACGCTCCAGGGTCTCGCCCTCGCGCGGCGCTCACCTCAGCGACTCACGGACCTTCCGCTCCCTGACGATCTTTCGTGCACCGGCTAATCGTTCAAGATCAATGAAGCAGGGAAGTAGCAGCTACCGGTGTCGTTGGCATGTCTCTTCTTGCGGCTGAGAAGCTCGTCGAGCGTGATGTGGCCATCAAGCACAAGGAAGAGATCAACGCCTTCCATCGTGATGAAGCACGTGCCGTCGGCGTAGCGTTCCCTCGCGCCCTTGGTGAAGCCATGGACGCTGATGTACAGCCCGAGTGTGTTCGTCGTCTTGCTGCCGCACCTTCTCGACGAAGCTGCCGAGGTAGTGGACTTCGACTGGTTCTTTCAGCCACTTCGCTTCCACGACGTAGACGTCGGTGTCGTACGTGATGGAGCCGTCGATCTGCTCGTAGGGCAGGCTGTAGGACAGCCGTGGCTCCAGGTCGAACAGGCGGAAGAGCCGGTTGAGAAATGGCTCGAACTCGCGTCCGGCCTTCTGGCGGTTGGGTTCCTTCTCAAGGCGCAGGAACTCGTCCTTCAGCTCGCTCAGCCGCTCGGCGAAGCTGTGTCGGCTGTCCGCGACCGCTCGGTGAGCCGTGAGGTCGCTGGCGAACTGGGCGTCGTCAGCAATCAGGCCACGGTGGCGGTCGACGCAGTTCTTCAGCTCGGAAACGGCTTCCCGTGCCTCAGCTACGAGCGCGTCGGCGTCCGGCAGTCGCCGCAGCTTGGGGAAGCTGGTCATCTCTGAGACTTCGACCATGAGCCGTAGGGCAAGCTCCGTATAGCGCGGCTCATCTGCGTGCAGACGATCCACAAAGTCTTCGGACGTCTGCCACTTGTACCCGGAGAAGTTGATTCCGGCGACCAGTTCTGGGTGACCCTTCGCCCATCGGCGGATGAAGCTTTCCAGGTCGTTCTTGTACCAGAAGATGTGCTTGAGGGCGGCCTCCAGGGCGCCGTACGCGGCCGGACTGATTGGCTTCGTGGACACGGGCTCGGCCACCCCCTTCCTGCCTCTGGCCCTGATTTGCTTGATGACCCGTCATATCAGCCAGATGATGCTACTCCGCGTCGCACCGTCTTCCGTAGCGAACGAGCGCCCTGCACCGTGGCGTGGCCAGACGGGGAAGTGCCAAGGTCCAGGGGTGGTGATTCTCGGGGCGCCATCGAGCGGAGGCAGGTGGTGGCAGCCGCCGGTTGCTCCCGCGGTGATCGTCTACGGAGTGCGTGCGGATGAGATCGGCTCGGCAACTGCAACCCAAACTGCAACCCTCAACGTCGAAGGCCCCCGCTGCGAGCAGCGGGGGCCTTCGACGTATTGCCCGGTGAGAGCAATGGCGGAGGATACGAGATTCGAACTCGTGAGGGGTTGCCCCCAACACGCTTTCCAAGCGTGCGCCCTAGGCCACTAGGCGAATCCTCCGCGGCAAACAATACAAGACGCGGGGGAGTGCTCGCGAACTCGTTCCGGGTCGGTGGGATCGGGTACTGTGTGCGGAGCCCCTCACGTGGCGCTATCTGACTGAACTCCCCCAGGGCCGGAAGGCAGCAAGGGTAGGTTGGCTCTGGCGGGTGCGTGGGGGGCGCTTGCGTTGTGGGGGGGTGGCCGGGCGGTCTTGCGGGCGCGTTGTCCGAGGGGGCCGATATCGTCGTAGGTGTGTCGTCCCTTGCGCTGTACCGCCGTTATCGCCCCGAGTCATTCGCCGAGGTCATCGGTCAGGAGCATGTCACTGACCCGTTGCAGCAGGCCCTGCGCAACAACCGGGTCAACCACGCCTACCTGTTCAGCGGGCCGCGTGGCTGTGGCAAGACGACCAGCGCGCGCATCCTCGCGCGCTGTCTGAACTGCGAACAGGGGCCGACGCCGACGCCGTGCGGTACGTGCCAGTCCTGCAGGGACCTGGCCAGGAACGGGCCGGGGTCGATCGACGTCATCGAGATCGACGCCGCGTCGCACGGTGGCGTGGACGACGCCCGTGATCTCCGGGAGAAGGCGTTCTTCGGGCCCGCGAGCAGTCGTTACAAGATCTATATCATCGACGAGGCGCACATGGTCACCTCGGCGGGGTTCAACGCCCTGCTGAAGGTGGTCGAGGAGCCGCCGGAGCATCTCAAGTTCATCTTCGCGACCACGGAGCCCGAGAAGGTCATCGGCACGATCCGTTCGCGTACGCACCACTACCCGTTCCGGCTGGTCCCGCCCGGGACGCTGCGCGACTACCTCGGCGAGGTGTGCGCGAAGGAGGGGACGGCCGTCGCGGACGGGGTGCTGCCGCTCGTCGTGCGGGCCGGCGGCGGGTCGGTGCGTGACTCGATGTCCGTGATGGACCAGCTGCTCGCCAGCACGGCGGACGAGGGCGTGACGTACGCCATGGCCACGTCCCTGCTCGGTTATACGGACGGCTCGCTGCTCGATTCGGTGGTGGACGCGTTCGCGGCGGGCGACGGGGCGGCCGCGTTCGAGGTCGTGGACGAGGTCATCGAGGGCGGCAACGACCCGCGCCGCTTCGTCGCCGACCTGCTGGAGCGCCTGCGTGACCTGGTCATCCTGGCCGCCGTGCCGGACGCGGGGGAGAAGGGGCTGATCGACGCCCCCGCCGATGTCGTCGAGCGGATGGCGGCCCAGGCGTCGGTCTTCGGGGCGGCGGAGCTGAGCCGGGCCGCCGATCTGGTCAATACCGGGCTGACAGAGATGCGCGGAGCCACCTCGCCCCGGCTTCAGCTGGAGCTGATCTGCGCGCGGGTGCTGCTGCCGGGGGCCTTCGACGACGAGCGTTCGGTGCAGGCGCGGCTCGACCGGCTGGAGCGGGGGGCGGCGGCAGCCGTCTCCACGGCGGGGGCCGCGTTCTCCGCCGGGGGCCCCGGCCCTGCGGTCGGGTACGCGCCGGGCCCCGACCCGCACGCCGCGGCCCGCGCCGCCGCCGCGGCCCAGGCGGCGGCCGAGGCGGCGGCTGTTCAGGCCGCGGCTCAGGTCGCCGCGGTCGCCCCTGCCGTACCTCCGGCGCACATGGCTCCCGTTGCCGCGCCCGCCGCGCCTGTCGCCGCACCGGCCGCGCCCGGCTCCGAGCCGCAGCGGCCCGGTGCGTGGCCCGCCGCCGCGCCGGATGCCGGGCGGCGTCCCGGCGGCTGGCCGACCGCGTCGACCCCCGGGCAGGGAGCGCCGGCGCCCGTCGCGCAGGCACCCGCGCCCGCGCCTGCACCCGCCGCTGCCGCCGCGCCGAGTCCGGGGATGACGCAGGGCGCCGGGCAGGTACGGAACATGTGGCCGGACATCCTGGAGGCCGTGAAGAACCGCCGGCGCTTCACCTGGATCCTGCTCAGCCAGAACGCGCAGGTGGCGGGGTTCGACGGGACGACCCTCCAGATCGGCTTCATCAACGCGGGCGCCCGCGACAACTTCACCAGCAGCGGCAGCGAGGCCGTGCTCAAGCAGGCGCTCTCCGAGCAGTTCAACGTCGAGTGGAAGATCGAGGCGATCGTCGACCCCTCGGGCGGTGCCACACCCCCGCCCGCCACGGGTGGGTACGGAGGCGGCGGGGCCGGAGGCGGATTCGGCGCCCGTCCCCCCGCCCCGGCCGCCCCCCCGGCGTACCCCGGTTCACCGGGCCCCTCGGCGGTCCCGGCGCCCCAGCCCCGTACCGGCTCCGGGCCCGGAGCCGCTCAGGGATCCGGAGCGAGCGAGCCGGGCGGGTCCGGCGGCGGCCCCGGGCGCCCCGAGGCGTCCCGGCCCGGCGGCGGGCCCGCGGCCGCCCCGGTGCACATGGTGGCCCCGGAGGACGACACGGCGGAGGAGGACGACCCGGACCTCGTCGACTCCGCGCTCTCCGGCCACGATCTGATCGTGCGCGAGCTGGGAGCGACCGTGGTGGAGGAATATACGAACGAGTAGGACGACGAGGAGCGGGACGGGCTCGTACGGCCGTCGTCCAGAGGTCCGTGCGAGCCCGTCCCGTGGCGCGCGGAAAGCCCGTCGCGCGGGCCCGTGCAGAGCCGTTGAGCGGGCCGTACGGGCCCGGTTCCGGCAGCTGTACGGGCCCGGTTCCGCCGGCCGGCGGGCCCCGTTCCGCCGACCGTGGAAAGCCCGTTCGGCGGATCGTACGAAGTCCGTCCAACGGACCGTACGCGGAGAGGCGCTCCGTCCGGGCTAGGCTGCCCCCCGTGAAGGTCCTTGTCATCGGCGGCGGCGCCCGCGAACACGCCCTGTGCCGCTCTCTGTCCCTCGACCCCGAGGTCACCGCTCTGCACTGCGCTCCCGGCAACGCCGGGATCGCCGAGGTGGCCGAGCTGCACCCGGTGGACGCGCTGGACGGCGCGGCCGTGGCCGCCCTCGCCACCGCGCTGGAGGCCGGGCTCGTCATCGTCGGCCCCGAGGCGCCGCTGGTGGCGGGGGTCGCCGACGCCGTACGGGCCGTGGGCATCCCCTGCTTCGGCCCGTCCCGCGAAGCGGCCGAGCTGGAAGGCTCCAAGGCGTTCGCCAAGGACGTGATGGCCGCGGCGAACGTCCCGACCGCCCGCAGTTACGTCTGCACCACCCCGCAGCAGATCGACGACGCGCTCGACGCCTTCGGCGCGCCCTACGTGGTCAAGGACGACGGTCTCGCGGCGGGCAAGGGCGTCGTCGTCACCGACGATCTCGCGGCGGCCCGCGCGCACGCGCTCACCTGCGACCGCGTCGTCATCGAGGAGTTCCTCGACGGCCCCGAGGTCTCGCTCTTCGCCATCACGGACGGCG
Organism: Streptomyces sp. NPDC088554; assembly: GCF_044752945.1. Classification (NCBI taxonomy): domain Bacteria; kingdom Bacillati; phylum Actinomycetota; class Actinomycetes; order Kitasatosporales; family Streptomycetaceae; genus Streptomyces; species Streptomyces sp. NPDC088554. The sequence goes on from NZ_JBIVMF010000028.1 coordinate 52,807, forward strand.
TGACGGTCCTCCCGCTCCAGCCCGCGCAGGACTTCAAGCGCGCACTCGACAACGACGAAGGCCCCAACACGGGCGGCATGGGCGCGTACTCCCCGCTCCCGTGGGCCGATCCGAAGCTGGTGGACGAGGTCCTGGAGACCGTCCTCCAGCCCACCGTCGACGAACTGCGCCGCCGTGGCACGCCCTTCTCCGGGCTGCTGTACGCGGGCCTCGCGATCACCGGCCGAGGCGTGCGGGTCATCGAGTTCAACGCGCGCTTCGGCGACCCCGAGACCCAGGTGGTCCTGGCCCGGCTCAGGACCCCGCTGGCCGGTGTCCTGCTGGCCGCCGCCGAGGGGAACCTCGCGGCCCTGCCCCCGCTGACCTGGCGCGACGACGCCGCGGTCACCGTGGTCGTCGCCTCGCACAACTACCCGGACACCCCGCGTACCGGCGACCCGATCGAGGGCCTCGCGGACGTCGCGGCGCAGGACGCGCCCGACGCGTACGTACTGCACGCCGGGACCCGGCTCGACGACGGCGGTACGGTCGTCAGCGCGGGGGGCCGGGTGCTGTCCGTGACCGCGACCGGCAAGGACCTGACGCAGGCCCGCGAGCGCGCGTACACCGCGCTGGGCCGGATCGGGCTCGCGGGCTCCCAGCACCGTACGGACATCGCGCGGGTGGCCGCGGAGGGCTGATCCTCTTGTCCTCTCATTGGGCTGATCGGGATCATTGGGCTGATCGGGGCCCGAGCCGCCAGGCAACCATGGCGGCTCGGGCCCCGTCCCTTTTCCCGTGACGTGCCGTGAGCGATGTGCCGTGAGCGCGGTGCCGCGGTTGTGTCGTGCGGTGCCGTGTCGTGCGGTGCCGTGTCGTGTCGGTGTACGTGACCAGAGCCATTCCATCGGGTGACGGTTGGGCCATCCGGATGACGCGTCCCCAGGCTCCAACTAGGGTGCGGCGCATGCGTTCCGGCACTTGGCCCACCGGCATTGCGATGTCAGTGGTGGGTGCCACAGTGGGGGAGTGAGCAACGCCGGCCGCACGGCAGAGGGGGTGAGGTCCGACCATGTCCAGTTCCAGTTCCAGTTCCAGTTTCAGCTCCACGTCCGGTCCGGGTTCCGGGTCCAGCCCGGGTTCCGGGTTCGGTATCGGTGATGAGCTGGGTGCCCAGGGCGCCCGGGTCCGGGCTCTCGCCGTGCTGCGTGTGCGCGGTAGGGCGCTGGCCGTGGCCCTGCTGCCCACGGCCGCCGCCGCGGTGCTGCTGACCGGCGGGGTGACGGGCCATATGCGCGGCGCGGGCTGGGACGCCGCGCGCTGGGCGGTGACGGGCTTCGCCGTGGCCGTGCTCCTGGTCGCCGCCGCGGTGGCGGCCGTGGTCGCGCGCGCCAGGCCGGCCCTCAGCCCCACCGTCCCGGTGCCCGAGCAGGCCGCCCCCGATCTCTACCGGCTGGTCCGCGACCTCGCGGAGCGCCTCGACGTGCCCGCCCCCTCCGCGATAGCGCTGACCCCGGACTGCGACAGCTGGCTGGAGGACCGTACGCACCCGGGGCACCCGGACGCCCACGCGCGCCCCCACCTGCCGTCCGGCGCCGGCGGCAGGCGCCGCCGGATACCCGCCGCGCCCGTCCTGGTCATCGGCTCGCCCTTCCTGTGGTGGATGCGGGTCGCCGAGCTGCGCGCCGTACTCGCCCCCGTCGTCGCCGGTACGGGACCCTCGGCGCACCCGGACATAGCCGCGGCCCGCCGCTTCGTGCGCGGGCTCGACGCGGCGGTCGCCGTCGCGACCCGCCCCGGCCAGGGGCTGCCGCGCCGGGCCGGGCTGATGGTCGTCGGCCGGCTCGCGCGCCTGCTGCTGCGCGCCTGCGGCGAGCACGCCTCGCTGATGGAGCGGGGCGTCGCGGCAGCCGCGTCCGAGCGCGCGCAGGCGGTGGACTACGGGCTGCGGATCGCCGCCCAGGAGCAGGTGGGCCTGGCCTACGCGGGCTGGGACCGGCTGCTCACGCGCGTCGCGCTGCCCGCCTGGCGGATGGGCCGCTGGCCCGCCCGGCTGGACGCCGGTGTGGTGTCGGCGCTCACCGAGCTGTCCCGGCGCGACCGGCTGGCCGAGGGCTTCGCCTCCCGGCTCGGCGAGCGCCCGGCCTGCGACCTGCTCGAAGAACCGGGCGCGGTCGACGAGGCCACCTCCCTGCTCGCCGCCCGCCTCTTCCATGGCGGCCCGGCCGAAGCCGGACCCGACTGGTCCCCGGTGGACTGGCAGCAGTATCCGGAAGAGGTCGTGGACCGCAAGTGGCGTACGGAAGCGGCCAGGCTGCACCGAGTCCTGGACGGCATGGGCGTACGGCGCTCCGCCGACCCGGCCGGCTCCGCCCCCGACCCCGGGCCGACCCTGGCCAGGGTCGTGGACCACCTCTCGGGGCCCGACGGCGGAGGCGGCGAGATCGGCGACGCCCTGGCCGCCGGGATCAGCGCCGAGCTGGCCCGCGAGGAGGCCGCGGTCCCGGCCGCCCCGGCCGAGGCCACGGGCGACACCGTCGCGCTCTGGGGCACCGACCCGCTGCCCCTCTTCCCGCTCCAGCCGCCCCGCACCGGCCGTGAGCTGCTCGCCGACCATGTCACGGCGATGGTCTGCTGCTCCGCAGTCGACACCGCGGGCGCCGCCCCCGGTCTGGACTGGCTCGACGGCCCTGCCCTCCTCGTCGACGGCGAACGCCGCGCGGAGCTGGGCGGCCGTGTCCTCAGCCTGGTCGAATCCGGCGACCCCGAGCCCCTCCGGCTCTGGCTGGCCTCCCTGGGCGTCCGGGCGGAGAAGCCGGTACGGCTGGTGTAGCCGCCGCCCCGCCAGTCGCCCCGTCGGCCGGCCCACCAGCCGCCCCGCCAGTCGCCCGGCCGGCCCACCAGCCGGCCCGAGCGGCGCGTCCGGCCCGAGCGGCGCGTCCGGTGCGGCGGCCCGAGCGGTGCGGCGGCCCGAGCGGCGCGTCCGGTGCAGCGGCCGAGCGGCCCGAGCCGACCACCCCCGGCCCGCCCGAGCTGCCCGGCCCGAGCGGCGCGTCCGGTGCAGCGGCCGAGCGGCCCGAGCGGTGCGGCGGCCCGAGCGGCCCGAGCGGCGCGTCCGGTGCGGCGGCCCGAGCGGCCCGAGCCGACCACCCCCGGCCCGCCCGAGCCGCCCGGCCCGCCGCCCCCCCGACCGCCCTTTATCACACCCAACATCCGGATCGTCACATTCCATTTGCTCCGGCTTGCTTCAATTCGCGACGAACGGTGACCGATCGCGCGCTTTCTGTGATGTGCTGGGAGTCGGTGCCGGCAGCAGGCCGTACCGACGGCCGCTCAAACGGTCGTACGGACGGCGCGTCGGCGCGCGAATCGACGGATGGATCAACGTCCGTGCCATCTGGGGGCGCGGGGCTCGGAGGAGGGGCGCACCATGGGGGCGGACCAGATCCGGCGGTGGGAATCGGGCGCTCTCGCCCACGCGGTCAGCGATCCTTTCGGCCAGGGCCCGCTGCCCTGGCTGCGCGGCAGCGAGAACTACTTCGACGACACCGGCCAGCTCATGCCCTGGTACGCGGACCCGACCCTGCTCGCGGGCCGCAGCGGCGGTCCCCGTACCGCCGACGACGTACGCCGTCAGATCAAGGGTTTCTCCTCGACCGGCGCGGTCGCCCCCGGCGAGGCGATCGACTTCCACATCACCGTCGACCCGCCCCAGCAGTTCTCCGTGGACATCTACCGGATCGGCCACTACGGCGGCGAGGGCGCCCGCAAGATCAGCACCGGCCCGCGTCTTTCCGGAATCGTCCAGCCGCCGCCGCTCGCCGCCGACCGTACGGTCTCGTGCCACCACTGGTGGCAGTCCTGGCGGCTCCAGGTCCCCGACCACTGGGCCCTCGGTGCCCATGTCGCCGTCCTCACGACGGTCGACGGCTACCGCTCGCACATCCCCTTCACCGTCCGCGACAGCCGCCCCGCCGATCTGCTCCTGCTGCTCCCCGACATCACCTGGCAGGCGTACAACCTCTATCCCGAGGACGGCCACACCGGCGCCAGTCTCTACCACGCCTGGGACGAGCAGGGCCGGCTCCTCGGCGAGCAGGACGCCGCGACGACGGTCTCCTTCGACCGCCCGTACGCGGGCGCGGGCCTGCCCCTCCATGTCGGCCACGCCTACGATTTCATCCGCTGGGCCGAGCGCTACGGCTACGACCTGGCCTACGCCGACGCCCGCGATCTGCACGCGGGCCGCGTCGACCCCACCCGCTACCGGGGCCTGATCTTCCCCGGCCACGACGAGTACTGGTCCGTCCCCATGCGCCGGACCGTCGAGGACGCCCGGGACAACGGCACCTCGCTCGTCTTCCTCTCCGCCAACACCATGTACTGGCAGGTGGAGCTGGGCCCCTCCGCTTCCGGGGTCCCCGACCGCCTTCTCACCTGCCGCAAACACCGAGCCCCGAAGCGCACCCCCAAACGCGACACCGCGACTCGCGACGCGACAACCCGTGACACCGCGACCCGCGACGCGACAACCCGAGGCATCGCCCCCCGCTCCCACGGCCGCTCCGCCCTCTGGCGCGAGGTGGACAGACCCGAGCAGCAGCTCCTCGGCATCCAGTACGCGGGCCGCGTGCCCGAGCCGCACCCCCTCGTCGTACGGAACGTCGGGCACTGGCTCTGGGAAGCCGCCGGCGTCACCGAGGGCGAGGAGATCGAGAACCTGGTCGCGGGCGAGGCGGACCGTTACTTCCCGCGTACGGCACTGCCCGAGCACCAGGACCGGATCCTGCTCGCCCACTCCCCGTACCGCGACTCCGAGAACACCCGCCGCCACCAGGAGACCTCGCTCTACCGAGCCCCCTCCGGCGCCCTCGTGTTCGCCTCGGGGACCTTCGCCTGGTCCCCGGCGCTGGACCGCCCCGGCCATGTCGACTCCCGTATCCAGCGCGCGACCGCCAACCTCCTGGACCGGATCTGCAAACGCGACTGACGACACGACCAACGACGCGACCAACGACGCGACCAACGATGCGACCAACGACACGACTGGCGACACGACCAACGGCAGACAGCGGCTGTCCACAGTTGCCCACCCCTGCGAACAGGTACTTCCGGCATACGGGAGAATCAACGCGATCTCCCAGATCGGACAGAACCACGCGGAGGAACCGTGTCCGGATTCGTAGAAAAGCCCGAGCCCCTTCAGGTGCCGGGTCTGGTGCATATCCACACCGGCAAGGTGCGCGATCTGTACCGCAACGAGGCGGGCGACCTCGTGATGGTCGCCAGCGACCGTATGTCCGCGTACGACTGGGTGCTGCCCACCGAAATCCCGGACAAGGGCCGGGTCCTGACCCAGCTCTCGCTCTGGTGGTTCGACCAGCTCACCGATCTCGTACCGAACCATGTCATCTCCACCGAAATTCCCGCAGGCGCCCCCGCCGACTGGGAAGGCCGCACCCTCGTCTGCGAGTCGCTCCGGATGGTCCCGGTGGAGTGCGTCGCGCGCGGCTACCTCACCGGCTCGGGGCTCGCCGAGTACGAGCAGACCCGCACCGTCTGCGGACTCGCGCTCCCCGAGGGGCTGAGCGACGGCTCCGAGCTGCCCGCCCCGATCTTCACCCCCGCCACCAAGGCGGCGGTCGGCGAGCACGACGAGAACGTCTCGTACGAGGAGGTGGCCCGCCGGCTCGGTGCGGAGGAGGCGTCCCTGCTGCGCAGGACGACCCTCGACGTGTACGGCAGGGCCCGCGACATCGCCCGTGACCGGGGCATCATCCTGGCCGACACCAAGTTCGAGTTCGGCTTCGACGGCGAGCGGCTGGTGATCGCCGACGAGGTGCTGACCCCCGACTCCTCGCGCTTCTGGCCGGCCGCGAGCTGGGAGCCGGGCCACGCGCAGCCGTCGTACGACAAGCAGTTCGTACGAGACTGGCTGACCTCACCGGCCTCCGGCTGGGACCGCAGGAGCGAGCAGCCGCCGCCCGCGCTCCCTCAGGAGATCGTCGACGCGACGCGCGCCAAGTACCTGGAGGCGTACGAACTCCTCACGGGCAACACCTGGCGATAGCCGATAGCCGATAGCCGATAGCCGATAACCGACTGTCGGCTGATAACCGACAGCCGACAGTCGGACTGCACGAAGAAACCCCCGGCCGACCCGACCGGGGGTTTCCTCATCCGAGCGGACGACCAGGTTCGAACTGGCGACCTCAACCTTGGCAAGGTTGCGCTCTACCAACTGAGCTACGTCCGCGCTGCGCCGTGGCGCGAGGCCAACTATACCCAACCCCGACGACGGGCGAGACGCACCGCCGTGTGCCGGTTCTCCGCCCCCAGCTTGGCCGCCGCCGACGACAGGTAGTTCCGTACGGTCCCCTGCGACAGCGACGCGTGCTCCGCGATCTCCGCGATCGGCGCCCCGTCCGCCGCCAGCTCCAGCACCTCGGCCTCCCGCGCGGTCAGCGGCGAGTCCCCGGCCGAGATCGCGTCCGCCGCCAACTCCGGGTCGACGAAACGGCTTCCGGCGTGCACGGTACGGATGATCTCGGCGAGTCTGCGGGCGCTCACCGTCTTCGGTACGAACCCCCGCACCCCCGCCGCCAGCGCCCGTTTCAGATGGCCTGGGCGGCCGTGACTGGTCACGATCATGGTCCGGCACTCGGGCAGCTCGGCCCGGATCGATGTGGCGACCTTCACACCGTCCGCGCCCGGCATCTCCAGATCCAGCACCGCCACATCGGGCCGGTGCGCCCGCGCCATCGCCAGCGCCTCGGGCCCGGAGGCGGCCTCGGCGACCACGACCAGATCGTCTTCGAGCGCGAGCAGCGCGGCCAGCGCGCCCCGGATCAGATGCTCGTCGTCGGCGAGGAGGACACGTACCCGAGGCGGAGGTGCGGGAGCCGGTTCGGCGGTCGTCATAGCGCCTTCTCGTCGTAGTCGGGCAGGCCGGGCAGGCCGGGCAGGCCGGGCGGCTCGGGCAGGGAAGAAAGAGGTACGGGTACGGATACGGCCCCGCCCACCGGCAGCGGAACCCGCGCCGTCAGCCGGAAGCACCGCGAGGCCGCAGCCGACGCAGCCGACGCAGCTGACACAGCCGACGCAGCTAACGCAGACGAAGGGACAGAAGAGGCAGAAGAGGCAGAAGAGGCAGAAGAGGCAGTCGACGCTGCCGAAGGGACAGAGAAGGCAGTCGACGCTGCCGAAGGGATGGACGAGGCCACCGCCCCCGCGTCCAGCGTGCCGCCCAGCGCGGCCAGCCGCTCGCGCAGCCCGTCGAGCCCGGAGCCCCGCGACGCGCCCTTGCGGAGGGCCGGGTCCGGCATCCCGTCGTTCTCCACGACCAGCACGGCCATCCCCGCCCCCCGGGGCTCCGACAGCTGTACGGTGCACCGCTGCGCGTCCCCGTGGCGCAGCACGTTCGTCGTCGCCTCGCGCACCACCCACCCCAGCGCCGACTGCACCTCGGCGGGGAGCGCCGCACCGTCGTCCCCCTCGACCCGGCAGTCGATACCGGCGGCGGCCAGGACGCTGCGGGCGCCCTCCAGTTCGGTGTGCAGGTCGGCTTCGCGGTAGCCGCGTACGACCTCCCGTACCTCTCGCTGCGACTCCTGCGCGATCCGCTGCACCTCGGTCATCTGGTCGATGGCCTCGGGCCGCCCGCGCTCGGCCAGTTGTACGGCCAGCTCGCTCTTGAGGGCGATCACCGCGAGATTGCGGCCCAGGACGTCATGAATGTCCCGCCCGAACCGGAGCCGCTCCTCGGTGACCGCCAGCCGCGTCTGCACCTCGCGGGCCGCGTCCAGCTCCCAGACGACATCGACCAGCCAGGCCGAGAAGAGATAGGCGCTCACCAGAAGGAACGTCATGGCACTGACGCCGGCCGTATGCAGCGCGGCGGCAACCCAACCCAGGCCGAGCAGCAGGGTGATGACCGCCGCCCCGCTCACCGTCCCCACCACCGACCACACCCGCTGGGCCGTGGTGCGCAAGCCGAGCGAGATCGCGGCCAGTCCGAAGCCCGGGATCCCCATCAACAGCAGGGCGAAGCCCGAATCCTGGGGAACGACATCGGTCGCGCGGAGCGCGATGAGCGTGATCAGCCCCACCGCCGAGAGTGCGGCCGTGCTCACCAGCAGTTTTACGGGACGGGTGCGCCTCCCGAGCCGCCAGTCCATGGCCCGGGACACCAGGACGGCGCAGAGCACGGCGTGGACGAAGAGGAACAGCCACAGCCACGGCCCGGCCGCTCCCATCAGCACGACGTTGCTGCCGAACAGGCCGACCTCGATGCCCACGATGGACGCGAACGTCCAGCGTGTGTACAGCTCGACCCTGGCCATCTGGGTCCTGGCCCGTCTGTGGCTGGTCATGCTCAGGGACAACCACTCCGTCAGCCGTGACATCGGGCTCCTCAACGCCGGGGTTCCCAGCGGAACCACTTCCGTACAGCAAACAGCGACACCACGATCCAGGCCACGGTCGTCAGCGCCGCGCCGCCCAGGTCGTGCGCGCCGACCCCACCCAGCCAGCCGGCCCGGATCAGGGTCATCGCGCCCGTCATCGGCAGCATCTCGCAGAAGGCGGCCAGGTTGTCGGGCATCACCGTCAGCGGTACGAAGAGCCCGGAGCCCACGATCGAGACCAGGAACAGCGGCATGATGGTGATCTGCGCGCTCTCCACGGTACGGGTGAACGCCGAGGTCACGGCCGCCAGCGCGACGAGCACCAGGATGCCGCCGAGCAGCCCGGCCACCAGCAGATCGGCCCGCTGCGGCGCCCGGCCCCCGAGGAAGGCGACCCCGGCCGCGACCAGCACCACGGACTGGAGGAGCGCCAGCGCGACGGCGGGCAGCGCGGTCCCGGTGAGGATCTCCGTGTCGGACGCCTCGACCGTACGGAGCCGCTTGAGGACCAGGTCCTCACGGCGGGAGGTGTACGCGGCGGCGAGGTTGGCGTAGACGGCCATGATCAGCACCATGCCGATGCTGCCGATCATCGCCAGCTCGATGACGGTCGGTCCGCCCTTGTCCGGGTCGATGCCGTTGAGCGAGGACTTGAACCCCCCGATCGTGATGATCGGGACGAGCACCGCGACGAACAGGGCGGTCCTGTTCCTGAGCAGCAGCGTGCACTCGGCGCGCCCGAGGGCCGCGAGCCGCCCGACAGTGGTGGTCATCGCGCCCGTGCTGGTCGTTCCCGTACCCACTGTTCCCGTACTCATCGTGCGACCACCGTCTCAGCCGTTTCCACCGTGTTGATCGAGCTGTCGGCGCCCGCGTCCGCGTTCTGTGACGCGATGCTGAGGAACGCCTCTTCGAGCGAGGCCGACCGGGCGTCCAGCGATCCCAGCTGGACGTTCAACTCATCGGCCCAGCGAAGGAGTTCGCCCAGGTCCTGCTGGACCTTCCGGGTGCGGATCTCGACGCGCTGTCCGTCCGCGCCCGCCCGCAGCGACAACGGCAGCTGTCCCACCGGGACTTCGGGCGGCAGTGTGAAACGGATCCGGCCCGGCTGCGCCGCCGTCACCTCGGCGGGCGTCCCGGAGACCACGATGCGGCCCTGGTGCATGATCGCCAGCCGGTCGGCGAGGGACTCGGCCTCCTCCAGGTAGTGCGTGGTCAGCAGGACCGTGGTCCCTCCGTCGCGCAGCTCGCGCACCAACTCCCAGGTGTCGCGCCGCCCTTCGGCGTCCAGCCCGGTCGTCGGCTCGTCCAGGAAGAGCACTTCGGGCCGGCCGAGCAGCGCGAGCGCCAGGTCGAGGCGGCGCCGTTCGCCGCCGGAGAGCTGCTTGACCCGTACGTCCGCGCGCTTCCCGAGCCCGACCAGATCCAGCGCCTCACCGGTCGGCCGCGCCCCACTCGTACAGCCCGCGCACATCCGTACGGTCTCGGCGACCGTCAGGTCGGACGGGAATCCGCCTTCCTGGAGCATCACCCCCACCCGGGGCCGGACCGCCCGCCGCTCCTTGTACGGGTCGTGCCCCAGCACCCGCACCGAGCCCCCGCTCGGCCGGGCGAGGCCCTCCAGCAGTTCGACGGTGGAGGTCTTGCCGGCGCCGTTGGTCCCGAGCAGCGCGAACAGCTCGCCACGGGGTACGGAGAAGGAGATGCCGTTCACAGCGGTGAAGCCGCCGACGTACGAGCGCCGCAGTTCCCGCACCTCGATCACAGGGGGTCCGCCGGTCGCTCCAGAAGAGTCAGTCATGTCTTCCAGGTTTCCGCCGGGCGGGCGGATCGGGCAGTGCGCTCTGTCACCGTGCCCGATGACAAATGTCATCGGGCATCAAGGTGATGGCACAACGAAGAAGGCCCCGATCCAAGGATCGGGGCCTTCTCGCTCTGAGCGGACGACCAGGTTCGAACTGGCGACCTCAACCTTGGCAAGGTTGCGCTCTACCAACTGAGCTACGTCCGCATCGCACCGGTCGATCGGTGCGGCCACCACTCTACCTGATCCTTTTGGCCTGTCCGAACCGATTGAGCGGATCGGACCCGACCGGCAGGGGCCGGAGAGTGCTGAGAGCGGGTGACAGGGATTGCACACTGCGCCTCCCCCTTGGAAAGGGGGCGTTCTACTACTGAACTACACCCGCACGCTGCGTTGGGTTTTGGCTTTTCGGCCTTGCCCCTCGGCGTGTTCCAAACTCTAGCGGATCAATAGGGGTGCTTGGCAACTCGGTGCGGGGCCACGTCACTCGGCGCCCTTCGAGGCCCGGGGGCGGGGCCGGGTGCCGGGGTCGACGACCGGAGCCGGGGCCCGGGAGCCGGTGGCCGGGCCGGGTGGCCGGCGCCTCGCGCTCGACGCGCTCGGCCCCGGCCGCCGTGCTCGTCACCCGTACTCGGCCCGCCGTACGCAGCCGTCGCGCTCGGCCTGTCGCGCTCGGCCCGTCGTACTCAACTCGCCGTACTCAACTCGCCTCGCTGAACGCCTCGTAGACCCGCTTGGGGATCCGGCCGCGCGCCGGTACGTCCAGCTTGTGGGCCTGTGCCCAGGCGCGGACGGCCGCCGGGTCGGGGGCGAGGGCGGTGTGCCGGTACGTTGTGCGGGTCATACCGTTCTTGCTCGCGTTTGACTGCTTTCGCCCTGCTGCGACAAAGGGCGCCAGGGCCTTGCGCAGTTTCTTCGCGTTGACGGGGTTGAGATCGATCTCGTACGACTTCCCGTCCAGGCCGAACGCGACTGTTTCCGCCGCTTCTCCGCCGTCGATGTCGTCGGAGAGAGTGACCACTACGCGTTGTGCCACGGATATCGATCCTTTCTTGCGGTACCACCCGTGCCCGGCATGTGCAGGATCCATGATGTGAGGGTGCTGCGGAGGATCCGTGCTGGCATGCGACAGCGCACGGCGATACCGGCCTTCCGGCTGTTATGGGGCAATAATTCTTTCCGCTGTATTCCTTTGTACAGCGGCGGGCGCCATATTGTGAAGCCCGGCCAATTACGTCAGCGTGTCACGCGCCAATGAGGTATGCGATTTTTTTTCCCGGATTTTCCTCTGCGAACGCCGGGGCGACACCGCGCCGCCCCGGGGAACAACGCCGGGGCGGCGCGGGAAACAGCGTCGGGCCGACGCGGGAAACAGTCGGAACGGCCTCCGGGCATATCTACCCGCGTAGATTTTTGGGCCGGGTACGCTGAGGGTGTTTCGGGGGGTCTGGGGGATTCCCCGCAGGCCGCAGCGGAGCGCAGCCGCAACGCAGCGGCACGCAACAGCGAGAACCAGCCGCACCACACCACCGGGAGTGCCAGTGGCACGCGTCGTAGTCGACGTCATGCTCAAGCCGGAGATCCTCGACCCCCAGGGCCAGGCCGTGCAGCGCGCACTGCCCCGCCTTGGCTTCGAGGGCATCGCCGACGTTCGCCAGGGAAAGCGTTTCGAGCTGGAGGTGGCGGATCCGGTCGACGAGGCCGCCCTCGCCCGCATCCACGAGATGGCCGAAACTTTTCTCGCCAACACCGTCATCGAGGACTTCGTGATCAAGGTCGAGAAGGCCGGGAACGGCGAGGAACCGAAGTGACTTCTCGTATCGGAGTCGTCACCTTCCCCGGCACCCTCGACGACCAGGACAGTCTGCGCGCCGCCCGGATCGCCGGGGCGGAGCCCGTACAGCTGTGGCACCGCGACAAGGATCTGAAGCAGGTCGACGCGGTTGTCCTGGCGGGCGGTTTCAGTTACGGCGATTATCTGCGGGCGGGCGCCATCTCGCGCTTCTCGCCGGTGATGGAAACGATCATCGAGCAGGCGAAGGCCGGTATGCCGGTTCTCGGCATCTGCAACGGCTTCCAGATCCTCACGGAGTCGCATCTCCTTCCGGGCGCGATGCTCCGTAACAACCATCTCCACTTCATCTGCCGCGATCAGAAACTGCGGGTGGAGAGCGCGGACACCGCCTGGACCGCCGATTATTCGGCGGGCCAGGAAATTTCCGTACCCCTCAAGAACATCGACGGCCGGTACGTCGCCGACGAGCGCACGCTCGATGAGCTGGAGGCCGAGGGGCGGGTCGCGTTCCGTTATCTGGACGGCAACCCCAACGGCTCGCTGCGGGACATCGCCGGCGTCACCAACGCGGCCGGCAATGTCGTCGGCCTGATGCCGCACCCCGAGCACGCCGTGGAACCGCTGATCGGTACGGGCCGTACCGACGGCCTCGGATTCTTCACCTCCGTTCTGAAGAAGCTGGTAAGCGCCTGATGACCATCAAGAACCTCGACACGGTCAAGCACGCGGGCTCCACCCCGGACGTCGAGCAGCCCTGGAAGGAGCTGGGCCTCAAGGCGGACGAGTACGCCCGGATCCGCGAGATCCTGGAGCGCCGTCCGACCGGCGCCGAGCTGGCGATGTACTCCGTGATGTGGTCCGAGCACTGCTCGTACAAGAGCAGCAAGGTGCATCTGCGGCAGTTCGGCGAGAAGGCCCCGGACAACGACGCGATGCTCGTCGGTATCGGTGAGAACGCGGGCGTCGTGGACGTCGGCCAGGGGTACGCGGTCACCTTCAAGGTCGAGTCGCACAACCACCCGTCGTACATCGAGCCCTACCAGGGCGCGGCCACCGGCGTCGGTGGCATCGTCCGCGACATCCTCGCCATGGGCGCGCGCCCGGTCGCCGTCGTCGACCCGCTGCGCTTCGGCGCCGCCGACCACCCCGACACCAAGCGCGTCCTGCCGGGCGTCGTCGCGGGAATCGGCGGTTACGGGAACTGTCTGGGCCTGCCGAACATCGGCGGCGAGGTCGTCTTCGATGCCTGCTACCAGGGCAACCCGCTGGTCAACGCGGGCTGCATCGGTGTGATGAAGCACGACGACATCCACCTGGCGCAGGCGTCCGGCCCCGGCAACAAGGTCATCCTGTACGGCGCCCGCACGGGCGGTGACGGCATCGGCGGGGTATCGGTGCTCGCCTCCGAGACCTTCGAATCGACCGGTCCTGCCAAGCGGCCCGCCGTCCAGGTCGGTGACCCGTTCCAGGAGAAGCTGCTCATCGAGTGCACCCTGGAGATCTTCGCCGAGAAGCTCGTCGCCGGTATCCAGGACCTCGGCGGCGCGGGCCTGTCCTGCGCGACGAGCGAGCTGGCGTCCGCCGGTTCCGGTGGGATGCGGGTCGAGCTGGACACCGTACCGCTGCGTGACGCGACCCTCTCGCCCGAGGAAATCCTCATGAGCGAGTCGCAGGAGCGCATGTGCGCGGTCGTCGAGCCCGACAAGGTCGACCGGTTCATGGAGATCTGCGAGAAGTGGGACGTCATCGCCACCGTCATCGGTGAGGTGACCGAGGGTGAGCGGCTGGAGATCTTCTGGCACGGCGAGCAGATCGTCGACGTACCGCCGCGCTCCGTCGCCCACGACGGTCCGGTGTACGAGCGGCCCTACGCGCGCCCCGAGTGGCAGGACGCCCTCCAGGCCGACGACGCCAACAAGCTTCCCCGCCCGGCCACTTCGGCCGAGCTGCGGGAGCAGGTGCTCGCGCTGGTGGCCTCGCCGAACCAGGCGTCGAAGGCGTGGATCACCGACCAGTACGACCGTTTCGTCCAGGGCAACACGGTGCTGGCCCAGCCCGAGGACGCGGGCATGGTCCGCATCGACGAGAACACCAACCTCGGTGTGGCCATGGCGACGGACGGCAACGGGCGGTACGCGAAGCTCGACCCTTACACGGGCGCGCAGTTGGCGCTGGCCGAGGCGTACCGCAACGTCGCCGCGTCCGGTGCCAAGCCGCTGGCCATCTCCGACTGCCTGAACTTCGGCTCGCCCGAAGACCCGGACGTCATGTGGCAGTTCGCCGAGGCGACGCGTGGACTGGCCGACGGCTGCCTCCAGTTGGGCACCCCGGTGACCGGCGGCAACGTCTCGCTCTACAACCAGACGGGCGACACGGCGATCCACCCGACGCCGGTCGTCGCGGTGCTCGGTGTGATCGACGACGTCACACGCCGTACGCCGATCGCCTTCGCGGAAGAGGGCCAGCTCCTCTACCTGCTGGGCGACACCCGCGAGGAGTTCGGCGGTTCGGCCTGGTCGCAGGTTGTCCACGACCACCTCGGCGGGCTGCCCCCGGCGGTCGACCTCGACCGCGAGAAGCTCCTCGGCGAGATCCTGATCTCCGGCTCGCGCGACGGCATGATCGACGCGGCGCACGACCTGAGCGACGGCGGCCTGATCCAGGCGGTCACCGAGTCCTGCCTGCGCGGCGGACACGGCGCGCGGCTGGTCGTCCCGGACGGGCTCGACGCGTTCACCTTCCTGCTCAGCGAGTCGGCGGGCCGCGCGGTGGTCTCCGTACCGCGCAGCGAGGAGCTGCGCTTCACCGACATGTGCGGCGCGCGCGGGCTCCCGGCGACCCGGATCGGTGTGGTCGACGGCGAAGTGGTCGAGGTTCAGGGCGAGTTCGGCATCCCGCTGGCCGAGCTGAAGGACGCGCACGAGGCGACGATCCCGGCGCTGCTGGCCTGATCCGACGGACAGCCCCTGCCCGGTGTCATGGTGACACCGGGCAGGGGCTTTTTCGTGGAGCCACTTGTATTGGATTACGTAATTACGTAAATTGAGGATATGGAGTCTGGTCGATGGCGGAGACGGACCTTGAGCGGCGTGTCGCGGAGCTGGAGCGCCGGCTCGCGGCGCTGGAGGAAGCGGCGGGCGGAGCTGCCCCTGCTGCCGAATCCCGTCCGAGCGAAGGGGACTTCTGGGCACTCCAGGGCCTGAAGGAGTGGCTGGAGCCGGCCGGACCGGGGGGCGGGGTCCTCTATACGGGCGCGGTCCAGCTCCCGACGGAGGAGCGGTACGAGTGGCAGTACGCCGCCCTCACCGACACCCTCCTGGACGCCGACTGGTCCCTCGCCGCCGAATCCTTCGCGGCGCTGGGGCACGCGGTACGCCTGCGGCTCCTCCGCGAGATCCTCGCGGGCCGGCGCACCGCCGCCGAACTCGCGGACCTGGAGGGCCTGGGCACCACCGGCCAGATCTACCACCACCTGCGCCTCCTCACCGCCGCGGGCTGGCTCCGCACGGTGGGACGGGGCCGGTACGAGGTGCCGGGGGGCCGGGTCGTACCGCTGCTGGTGTGCCTGACGGCGGCGCGGCCGTAGCGGCGTGGTTCCGTGAACGACGTTTTGCTGTTCTGGGGGAAACATGAGGTTACGCAAGCTCGCCAACACCCTCTACCGAGTGGGGATGTTGGTCTATGTGGCCCTGATACTGGGGGACTTGACCGGCCTGTGGCGCTTCTCGCCATGGGTGCTCATACCGTTCGCGACGGCTCTGGTGGCCCTGTTCTTCGTCGCGCGGAGAACGGGCCGCAAGGCCGCCGAGAAGCGGCGCACCCCACCGCCGCCGTTGGAGGTGGCGGTGCCGGTGACGGGGAGCTGGACCGCGCTCAACAGCCCGGCGGACAAGGTGCCGAGCCATGGCACGCACGGGTACGGGCAGACGTACGCGATCGACATCGTGGCGGACCCGGAGCCCGGTAGTGGTGGAACCCGCCCGGCCTTCGCCAAGGTGTGGCCGATAGTCCGCCGCAACCGGGACTTCCCCGCCTTCGACCAGCCCATCCTCGCGGTGGCCGATGCCACGGTCGTCCACGCCGGCGGCGGCCAGCGCGACCATCTGAGCCGCAACTCCCTTCCGGCGCTTGGCTACTTGATGCTGCTGGAAAGTGGCGTACGTGAGATCGGCGGCGCCCGCTTCATAGTCGGCAACCACCTGGTGCTCGACCTGGGCGACGGTACGTACGCGATGTACGCTCACCTCCGGCGCGGCTCCCTCAGCGTCCGCGCGGGAGACCGCGTACACGCGGGCCAGGTTCTGGCCCGCTGCGGAAACTCCGGCAACTCCACCGAGCCCCACCTCCACTTCCAGCTGATGGACCACCCGGACCTGGACGTGGCGCAGGGCGTGCCGTTCACCTGGCAGGGCATCGGAGTTCCGGCGAACGGAGAGGCGTTCGGGGGAGTGGAGCGGCAGGACCGGCGCGCGAGCGCTGAACGAGTGGAGGAAACCGGACGATGACCCCGCAGAATCCCGTCCCCCCGGAGGTGCCTTCGGAGGTGCCTTCGAAGGTCTCCCCGGAAGTCTCCCCGGCCATCGATGAGGCTGTCGATGAAGCCATCGACGCGGATGAAGGCAGCGCGGTCGGCTTCTTCTGGGTCACCTCCCGGGGCGTATATCTGGGCGGCCCCTTGATCTGGTCGTCGGCCTCCGAGGTGCTTCTGACCTCGGAAGGGGTACGGATATCCGGGTCGCGCGGCGAACTGCCGGGGCCACATGGCGAATCGCCCGAGCCGCGTGAGGAGTTCTGGGCAACCTGGGAGGACGTACGGGCGGTCACGGTCACCGGCGCGAAGGTGGTGTCCATGGCACGCCGGGTCCTCTCCAAGGTGGTGGAGATCGGCCTTGCCGCTATAGAGGTGTTGGCCATCGACCCGCTGTCGATGACAGTGACGGTGGAGACCAGCACCGAAACGGTGGAGGTGACGGTCCACTGCGCGGTGGATATCGGCTACACCGAGAGGGACGCCGACCTCTCCCACCGCCTGCTGGAACGTTGCGGGACAGGCGACTTCCCGGCGGAGGAGATACGCCAGTGGCTGCTGGCGCTCCCCCTGGACCGGGCGAAGCTCTCGGCGCCCGAGCGCGAACGACTGCTGAGGCAGTGGGCGGGCGGGGCCGAGTAGATACGGGCCGGGTGGGCCGCCGGGCGAAGCGGCGTACGAGCCACAGGGCTCTGCCGCCCACCACGTGTACCGACGCGACGCACTACATCGCCACCCAGCACCTCGAAGGCGATTTCCCGGGCGGCGCCGTCGATCTGAGGTACCGGTTCACACTCCGCGACGACCGCATCGGGATCACGTCCAGGCCGGGCATGTCGGCGAACTGCTCGCTCAGGTAGCGGGCGATCTCGGCCCGGCCTGCGAGGTAGCCGTCGAGGCGGCCGAGCTGGTCGTGGGCGAGGGCGGCGGCCAGCGGGTGGATGCGGAGCTTGAGGCCGGAGCCGGTGACCGCGTACCGCGCAAGCGGATGGCCTTGCGGGATCTCCGACTTGGCCCGCTTGTTGTAGTGCGCGAAGGTCAGCACCCGGTAGTACGTGTCGTCGTCGTCGGTGAGGACGAACCCGCCCTCGCCTCCGGACAGCGGCTTGGGGCCGTTGAGGGAGAACGCCCCGGCGAGGCCGAACGTGCCGACCTTCTGCCCGCCGTGGGAGGCGCCGTGGGCGTGGGAGCCGTCCTCCAGCAGGGCCAGCTTGTGGGTCTCGGCGATGGCCCGCAGCGCGAGCATGGCGGCCGGGCGGCCCCACAGGTGGGTGACCATGATGGCCCTCGTGCGGGGCGTGATCAGCTCCTCCACCCGGGTCGGGTCGATGTAGCGCCCGGCCTTCTTCGACGCGTAGCAGGAGGCGACGAAGGCGGCGTGGGCGAGGTGCTGCTCGGGGCCGGAGGTGTTGGGGCGCTCCCCGTCCAGGACCCGGCAGAAGTAGTCGATCTGGGCGGTCGCGGCACTCGCTGGGGCCTGCGGGCGGGACAGCTCCTCGACCACCGTGCCGTCCAGGGCGAGGCGCTGGACCTGGCCCTTCGTCAACAGGACCGAGCCACGGGTGCCGACGACGTGCAGCTTCTCGGTCTTGGGGGCCATCCAGCGCGAGAGCAGGATCGAGCCGTAGAGGTCGGAGTCGTAGCCGAGCTGGATGACGGCGGTGTCCTCGGCGTCGTATCCGCCCTCGGGCACGGCGGAGGCCGAGAGTTCGGCGAGCACCCGGGTCGGCATGCCGAAGTACCACAGCAGCAGGTCGACCAGGTGGTAGCCCATGTCGATGATGCAGCCGCCGCCGGCCTGGCTGACGTCCCCGCGCCAGCCGCCGCCGGGGTCGTCGGTGTGGAAGGTGTACTGGCCGTCGATCAGGAACGGCGTGCCAATCTGGTCCAGCAGCTGCGGCACGGACGTGTAGAGCGGGTTGAAGCGCCGCTGGAGGGTCACCATCAGCTCCACCCGTCCTGCCTCGCAGATCGACGCGAGCTCGCGGGCCTCCGGCAGGGAGGTGGCGAACGGCTTCTCCTTCAGCACGTGCACACCCCGCTCCGCGCACTCCTGGACCACGGCCCGGCCCGCGTGGTGCGG
Source organism: Streptomyces sp. NPDC088554 (assembly GCF_044752945.1). Taxonomy (NCBI): domain Bacteria; kingdom Bacillati; phylum Actinomycetota; class Actinomycetes; order Kitasatosporales; family Streptomycetaceae; genus Streptomyces; species Streptomyces sp. NPDC088554. The sequence continues at coordinate 71,401 of NZ_JBIVMF010000028.1, forward strand.
GACCGCGACGATCACGAAGTCCGGCTTCACCGCGTCCAGCAGGTCGCCGGAGCGGGTGAACCCCGGCACCTGGTGGGCGTCCTGCTGGGCCTTCAGGGCGCGCGGGTCGCTGTCGCAGACCGCGACCAGCTCGGCCCTGCCGGACCCGAGCAGGCCGGGCAGGTGGTCTTCGAGCGCCTGGTGGCCGAGACCGATGACGGCGGCTCGACGTTTCATGAGCAGACTCCTTCCGCTTCGTGCGAGAACTTGTCGATGCGTGTCGAGTACAGCCCAACGGACAGTCACCGAACAGGCGTTTTCTGTAGTCCCGGGGTAGTCCCGCCCTCGCTCGCAGTAGGCTCGCCGTCACTGTCGATGATGGAATTGGGCCCGTGGACGACGCGATCCGGCACCCCCTCGCCTACGCACGCGACCTGCGCGACTGGTCGCAGTCGGACCTCGCCCTGCGCATGGACCGGGCAGCCCGCAAGCACGGGCTCCGCTCCGGCGCGGACAAGGCCGCCGTCAGCAAATGGGAGACCTGGCGCAAGGTCCCCAGTGCGGAGACCCAGGTCTGGATCGCCGCTGCCTTCGAGGTCCCACCCGAGGACGTCGAGATGTTCGGCTGGCCGGACTGGCTGCCGGGCCACGACATCCCGCTGCCGCTGGGCTCCGCGTACACCGTCCAAGCACTTCGAGAGGCCCAGAGAACCGCGATGGACCGCCGCACCTTCATGACCCTCAGCGCCGTGTCGCTGGCCGGCCTCGCCTCCCAGTGGGCCCGTATCGAGCCGGACCGCCTGACCACCGCGCTGAACGGCAAGCGCGTGGACACCGAGCTGGTCGACTGGCTGGAGGACACCAGCGCGAAGCTGACGGCCCTGCCGACCGAACAGCGCCAGCACACCGCCCGGTTGATGGACGCCCACCTCGCCACCGTGACGGACCTGATCGCCGACGGCCGATACAGCGAGCCGACCGGCCGGCGTCTGCACGTCCTGGCGGCGTCCCTGGCCACCACCTGCGGCTGGCACCGCTTTGACCAGGGCCGCCACTCGGCCGCCGGCCGCCTGTGGACCTCGGCTCTGCACAGCTCCCACGCCGTCGGCGCCCGGGACTTCGGCGCTGGTGTGCTCTCCGACTTCGCCTACCAGTCGAACTGGCTCGGCAAGCCCAACATCTCCGTGGACCTCCTCGGCAACGCGCTCTCCCGCACCGAGCACCCCACCGCCCGGTCCCTGCTCTTCCTGCGCAGGGCACGCGCGCATGCCGCCCTCGGCGAACGCTCCGACTGCTACCGCGACCTGACAGCCGCCGAGACCGAACTGTCCGCCACCGCCTTGGATCCGGCCCCCGGCTGGTGCGCGTGGATGAGCCCGGCCGACCTCGCCGTCGACTCCGGCCAGTGCATGCTCGACCTCGGACAGACCGATCTCGCACACGCCCGCATCACCGAGGGCATGAGCCTGCTGCCCCGCGCCCGCGACAAGACCCGCGGCATCTTCCTCACCTACGAGGCCCGCAACCTCCTCAAGGCCCGCGACGTCGAACAGGCCCTCGCCGTCACCAACGAGTCCCTCGACCTCGCCACCCGCATCGGCGCCCAGCGGTGCGTCACCCTGGTGCGCGACCTCGCGCCGGCCTTCAAGCCTTACCGGCAGGTGGACGGCGTCCCGGAGTTCCTGGAGCGGCTCAAGGCCGCCTGAACGCCGGATTGCGCTCCTTGAGTGAAGACGGCCACGCGGGGGCGACCCGGCGGGGCATCCTGGAGCGGCGCGATCACGCGGACAGACGGAAAGGGCGGTGCCGGCGGTGCCGATGGGGGTCTCGGTGAGCAACCCGCCCCATCCCGACCTCGGCAAGCTGGTCCGGCACAAGCGCGACGGCCGGACCGGGACGATCAGCGGACAGCTGGTCGAACGGGACCTCGAAACGGACAAGGTCCGCCGCCGCCGAATCTTCGTTCGACCGCGTGGCGGCGGGTTCGAATGGGAGGCCGACCCCAAGGACCTCGAACCCGCGTGAGAACGAGCGTGCGACGCTCGCAGAATCGCCCGTCCGGTCGCGCCGTCTCGTCAGATCTTGCCGCTCGTAGCGTTACGTGACGATCGTGACGGAACGTCACTCGCATAAATGAACGGTTGCGCGAGTTCTGAGAGACCCCCGAATCGGGTCCGTTTTGTCCGGGTCCAGCGTCGCAGAAAACCTCTCAAAAGTCCGGCGTTCTGCGAGGTGCTTCTGAGGGGCTTCTCGCATGGATCTGACGCCCGATCAGGCAGCATCTGCGGTCGAACGTCGCGAATGCCCGAAGTGCGAGGCCCCGGCCGGGAGTCCGTGCCGGACGATGGGCGGGAAGGCCGCGACGAAATATCACACGCCACGTTCCGGGTGGGCCGCCGGGCGAAGCGGCGTACGAGCCACAGGGCTCTGCCGCCCACCACGTGTACCGACGCGACGCACTACATCGCCACCCAGCACCTCGAAGGCGATTTCCCGGGCGGCGCCGTCGATCTGAGGTACCGGTTCACACTCCGCGACGACCGCATCGAACGGCTGGTCATCGCCCCCTGAACCCATTCCCGAGCCCGCCCCCGAGCCCACTCTCCCGCATCCAGTGTCCGATGGCTTGTCGGCGGGGGATTTGGTCGAGGCGGATGGTGACGGTGGCGGGGGTGCGGTGGCAGTGGCAGGTGTA
>NZ_JBIVMF010000029.1:0-41448 GCF_044752945.1 Streptomyces sp. NPDC088554
CGACCGGACCAGCTACAAAGCCACCACCCGCATCGAAATCCTCGCGCCCGCAGGCCCTTGACAACCCAACCCAACCCGCAAACTTCACGGCCTTGGCACTAGCCTTGCGTCCAGTGGCCGGAGTTCCGGCCGGTTCCGAGGAGGGGGAAAACTGGTGAGCAGCCTCAACAGAGGGGTGTCCAAGGTCGAGGTCGAGCTCAAATGGGACCCCAGTCCCAGGGGCGAGTCCCCGCACGATCTCGATATCGTCGCGGCGACCTACACGTCCGGCGCCCCGGGCACACCCGCCTATCTGGTCCATTTCGGCAGCCGCTCGCCGGACGGCACCATCACGCTGGACCGGGAGAGCCGCACCGGCCAGGGCTTCGGCTCCGACGAGGAGATGACCCTGGAGCTGGACCGGCTGGGGTCCGACTATGTCCGCGTGATCGTCGGCGTGGCCATCCAGCAGCGCGACGGCCGTCTGGCCTTCGGCTCGGTGGCCAACCCCAGGGTGCGCGTCCTGGAGGGGTACACCGAGTTGGCGAAGCACGACTTCAGCGGCGTCTCCGGGGCGACCGCGGCGACCTTCGCCGAGTTCACCCGTGACGCCTCGGGCGCCTGGCAGTTCCGTACGGCGGTCCGGGGATTCGACACCGACCCGCAGTCCTTCGGCGCCGTCATGGGCAGCGCCTGACCCGGGTCATGGACAACGTCCGGCCGGGCCGCCCCCGGATGCCGGAGGGGCGGTGAGCCGTCCTTGGGTTCACCGCCCCTCCGTTCACAGCCCGGCGCGGGCCCGGCCGGCCCGCGCCCGAGAATCAGCTACAGCCGCTGGTGGAGCCGCAGCCCTCGCAGATGTAGCACGACCCGGCCCGCTGCATCTTCGTACCGCAGGACAGGCAGAGCGGTGCGTCGGCGCTGATGCCGAGCTGGATCTCGACCAGCTCGGCCGAGGTGCGCGCCTCCTTGGGCGACGGGATCACGGCCGCCGGGGGAGCGGCCGCCGGGGCCGACACCTGGGGGGCCGACTGGGCGAGGCTCTCGATGTCGAGGTCCTCGTCGTCCAGCGACGGCTCGTACGAACCGGTGTCCAGGTGTCGCTGGCGCTCCTCGGCGGAGTGGATGCCGAGGGCGGAGCGGGTCTCGAAGGGCAGGAAGTCCAGCGCGAGACGGCGGAAGATGTAGTCGACGATCGACTGCGCCATCCGTACGTCCGGGTCGTCCGTCATACCGGCCGGCTCGAAGCGCATGTTGGTGAACTTGGAGACATAGGTCTCCAGCGGCACGCCGTACTGCAGACCGACCGAGACGGCGATCGAGAAGGCGTCCATCATCCCGGCCAGGGTGGATCCCTGCTTGGACATCTTGAGGAAGACCTCGCCGAGACCGTCGTCCGGGTAGGAGTTGGCGGTCATGTAGCCCTCGGCGCCGCCCACCGTGAAGGAGGTGGTCAGACCGGGACGTCCCTTGGGCAGACGCTTGCGTACCGGGCGGTACTCGATGACCTTCTCCACCGCCTCGCGGATGGTCTCCGCCGCCTTCTCGGTGACCTTCTCCTCCTTCTTCTTGGCGGAGAGCGGCTGGCCGACCTTGCAGTTGTCGCGGTAGATCGCGAGCGCCTTGACGCCCATCTTCCACGCCTCGAAGTAGACCTCTTCGACGTCCTCGACGGTGGCGGTCTCCGGAAGGTTCACCGTCTTGGAGAGCGCGCCGCTGATCCACGGCTGGATGGCCGCCATCATGCGGACATGGCCCATGGCGGAGATGGAGCGCTCGCCCATGGCGCAGTCGAAGACGCTGTAGTGCTCGGTCTTCAGACCGGGCGCGTCGACCACCACCCCGTTCTCGGCGATGTGGGCGACGATCGCCTCGATCTGCTCCGGCTGGTAGCCGAGGCGGCGCAGCGCCTGCGGCACCGTGCCGTTGACGATCTGCATCGAGCCGCCGCCGACCAGCTTCTTGAACTTGACCAGGGCGAGGTCGGGCTCCAGGCCGGTGGTGTCGCAGGACATCGCGAGACCGATGGTGCCGGTGGGCGCGATGACCGAGGCCTGGGCGTTGCGGAAGCCGTTCTTCTCGCCGAGGCGCAGCACGTCCTGCCAGGCCTCCGTGGCGGCGGCCCAGACCGGACTGTCCAGGTCGTCGACCCGCACGGCCGTCGCGTTGGCGTCGGAGTGCTGCCGCATGACGCTCTTGTGCGGCTCGGCGTTACGGGCGTAGCCGTCGTACGGACCGACGACGGCGGCCAGCTCCGCGGAGCGGCGGTACGACGTGCCCGTCATCAGTGAGGTGATGGCACCGGCCAGACCGCGGCCGCCGTCGGAATCGTACGCGTGGCCCGTGGCCATCAGCAGGGCGCCGAGGTTGGCGTAGCCGATGCCCAGCTGGCGGAAGGCGCGGGTGTTCTCGCCGATCTTCCGGGTGGGGAAGTCGGCGAAGCAGATGGAGATGTCCATCGCGGTGATGACCAGCTCGACGACCTTGGCGAAGCGCTCGGACTCGAAGGACTGGCTGCCCTCGCCGTCGTCCTTGAGGAACTTCATCAGGTTCAGGGAGGCGAGGTTGCACGAGGTGTTGTCCAGGTGCATGTACTCGCTGCACGGGTTCGAGCCGTTGATGCGGCCGGACTCCGGGCAGGTGTGCCAACGGTTGATCGTGTCGTCGTACTGAATGCCCGGGTCGGCGCAGGCCCACGCGGCCTCGGCCATCTTGCGGAAGAGGGACTTGGCCTCGACCTCTTCGATGACATCGCCGGTCATCCGGGCGCGCAGCCCGAACTTGCCGCCGGTCTCGACGGCCCTCATGAACTCGTCGTTCACACGGACCGAGTTGTTGGCGTTCTGGTACTGGACGGACGTGATGTCGTCGCCGCCCAGGTCCATGTCGAAGCCCGCGTCGCGCAGGGCGCGGATCTTCTCCTCTTCCTTGACCTTGGTCTCGATGAAGTCCTCGATGTCGGGGTGGTCGACGTCGAGGATGACCATCTTGGCCGCGCGGCGGGTGGCGCCGCCCGACTTGATCGTTCCGGCGGAGGCGTCCGCGCCGCGCATGAAGGAGACCGGTCCGGAGGCGTTGCCGCCGGAGGAGAGCAGTTCCTTGGAGGAACGGATCCGGGAGAGGTTCAGGCCGGCGCCCGAGCCCCCCTTGAAGATCATTCCCTCTTCCTTGTACCAGTCGAGGATCGAGTCCATCGAGTCGTCGACGGCCAGGATGAAGCAGGCCGAGACCTGCTGCGGCTGGGGCGTGCCGACGTTGAACCACACCGGGGAGTTGAAGCTGAAGATCTGGTGCAGGAGTGCGTACGCCAGCTCGTGCTCGAAGATCTCGGCGTCCGCGGGCGAGGCGAAGTACTGGTAGTCCTCACCGGCCTTGCGGTACGTCTTCACGATCCGGTCGATGAGCTGCTTCAACCCGGTCTCGCGCTGCGGGCTGCCGACGGCCCCGCGGAAGTATTTGCTGGTGACGATGTTGACCGCGTTCAGCGACCAGAAGTCGGGGAACTCGACGCCACGCTGCTCGAAGTTGACCGAGCCGTCGCGCCAATTGGTCATGACGACGTCACGGCGCTCCCAGACCACCTCGTCGTACGGATGCACGCCGGGGGTCGTGTGGATGCGCTCGATACGCAGCCCCTTGCCGGGCTTGGTTCCCTTGGTCCGGGAACTCCGTGCCGGGCCGCTCGCCGTCTCTGTCATGCCGCCTCCCATATACGTACAAAAACGCCCTGAAATGCCATGTTCTTCCCATGGCGCGGGTGTGTGTCTGATGTCCCGGGCGCGCTTGGAAGCGCCCGGGACAGGTCTGCGTCACCGCGGAGCGGCCAGGATCGGGCCGGCCGGTCAGTCCGCGGCGGTGGCGGGCGCGGGGACCGCACTGGCCCCGTCGACACCGCGTTCCTCCGAGGGAGGCCGCTCGCGCAGTTCCGCGATGGCGGCCTCGAAGTCTTCGAGCGAGTCGAACGCCCGGTACACGGACGCGAAGCGCAGGTACGCGACGAGGTCGAGCTCCCGCAGCGGTCCGAGTATGGCCAGCCCCACGTCGTGGGTGGTCAGCTCGGCGCTGCCGGTGGCGCGCACCGCCTCCTCGACCCGCTGGCCGAGCTTGGCGAGGGCGTCCTCGGTGACCGGCCGCCCCTGGCACGCCTTGCGCACGCCGGAGATGACCTTGGTGCGACTGAAGGGCTCGGTCACGCCGCTGCGCTTGATCACCATCAGTGAGGCGGTCTCCACCGTGGTGAAGCGGCGGGAGCAGTCGGGGCACTGGCGGCGGCGCCGGATCGAGGTCCCGTCGTCGGTGGTGCGACTGTCGACGACACGGCTGTCCGGATGTCTGCAGAAGGGACAGTGCATGGCTACCAACCCTCCTTCACAGCGCGACGAAATAGCCTCGCCAGGGCCCGGAAGAGCCCCTCGAAGCAAGCCCAAGCATAGGCGATGACCTCACCCGTCAAAGACCGGGGGACCACAAGGTCTGGGTGGCTGCGACAATCCAACCACTAGATCTGGGGTTTGGGTGCATCCTACGACCCCGGCGCGTGTCGCGTGTCGGGGCAGGTGGCGCGGGCCTCGCGGGCCGCCGACGAGCCTACGGGAAGGGCGCGGCGCGCCGGGGTTCCGGGCCGCCCGGTGGAAGACTGGCGGCCGGTACGGACTCCGCCCGCGCGGCGCCGAACGCCACCACGCCGAAGGCGCTTTCCATCGCCACTCGAAAGGCTGCCATACACCCATTCAGACCTTCGAGGTGGTTACTCTACGATTTTTCACTCGAACGTGTGTTTGGCGCAACCTTTCGAAAGCTACTACCGTTGTCCAGCTAGGGAGAACATTTCGAGAGGGGCCGACGTGACCACCACCGCAGACAGTGCCACCATCACTGCCCAGGACCGCTCCCAGAGCCGATTCGAGCCGGTGCACTCCATGAATGACGCAGTCATGAACCCGGAGGGTTCGAAGCCCAACCGTTCGCTGCCCGGCCGACCTCCTGGAATCAGGGCGGACAGCTCCGGTCTCACGGACCGGCAGCGACGGGTCATCGAGGTCATCCGCGACTCCGTGCAGCGCCGTGGCTACCCGCCCTCGATGCGGGAGATCGGCCAGGCCGTGGGCCTCTCCAGCACCTCGTCGGTGGCCCATCAGTTGATGGCCCTGGAGCGCAAGGGCTTTCTGCGCCGCGATCCTCACCGGCCTAGGGCGTACGAGGTCCGGGGATCGGACCAGCCCAGCACCCAGCAGACGGACACGACCGGCAAGCCCGCCGCCTCGTACGTGCCGCTGGTGGGCCGGATCGCGGCCGGCGGACCGATCCTGGCGGAGGAGTCCGTGGAGGATGTCTTCCCGCTGCCCCGCCAGCTGGTCGGGGACGGAGAGCTGTTCGTGCTGAAGGTCGTCGGTGACTCGATGATCGAGGCGGCCATCTGTGACGGCGACTGGGTGACGGTCCGCCGCCAGCCGGTCGCGGAGAACGGCGACATCGTGGCCGCGATGCTGGACGGCGAGGCGACGGTCAAGCGCTTCCGCCGTGAGGACGGCCATGTCTGGCTGCTCCCTCACAACGCGTCCTACCAGCCGATCCCCGGCGACGAGGCGACGATCCTCGGCAAGGTGGTGGCGGTCCTCCGGCGCGTCTGACGCCCTGCCCCGCCGGGCGACTCCTCCATCAGGAACCGCTTCGGAGAAGAAGTTGCGGTACACGCCCGAACCCCCGTGTACCGCAACTTTGTGCGTGGATCTCCCTCCGAGCGGCTGTCCGCCCGGCCGCACGGCTCACCGACCGTCGGCCACCGCCGCGGCATCGATCGTCGCCAGGGACCGCCGCACCGTATTGCGGTCCGTCGTGTACCAGAAGTCGGGCAGCGAGGACCGCAGAAAGCTGCCGTAGCGGGCGTTGGCCAGTCTCGGGTCGAGTACGGCCACGACGCCCCGGTCCCCGCTCGCGCGCACCAGACGCCCGGCGCCCTGGGCCATCAGCAGGGCCGCGTGTGTCGCCGCCACCGCCATGAACCCATTGCCGCCCGCCTCCTCCACTGCCTTCTGCCGCGCGCTCATCAGCGGATCGTCCGGACGCGGGAACGGAATCCGGTCCATCACCACGAGCTGCGAGCTGGGCCCCGGTACATCGACACCCTGCCACAGCGACAGCGTGCCGAAGAGGCAGGTCCTGGGATCGGCGGCGAACGCCTTGATCAGCTCGCCGAGCGTCTCCTCGCCCTGGAGCAGGATCGGCGCGTCCAGCCTGCCGCGCAGCTCTTCCGCCGCCGCCTGGGCGGCCCGCATGGAGGAGAACAGCCCGAGCGTACGCCCGCCGGCGGCCTCCACCAGCTCCGCCAGCTCGTCCATCATGTCGCCGCGCGAACCCTCCCGCCCCGGCGTGGCCAGATGGCGCGCGACATACAGAATGCCCTGCTTGCGGTAGTCGAAGGGCGAGCCGACGTCGATGCCCTTCCACTGCGGGATGTCCTCGCCCTCGGTGCCCTCCGGCGACAGACCGAGCGAAGCGCCCACCCCGTTGAAATCACCGCCGAGCTTGAGCGTGGCGGAGGTCAGGACGACCGAGCGGTCGGTGAAGAGCTTCTCCCTGAGCAGCCCCGACACGGAGAGCGGCGCGACCCGCAGGGACGCGCCGAACCTGTCGTGCCGTTCGCACCAGACGACGTCCCACTCGGAGCCGTTGGCGATCCGCTCGGCCACCCCGTGGATGGACTCGACGGAGGCGAGCGCCTGTTTGCGTACGACGTCCTCGTCCTGAACGGACTTGTCACGGGTCGACCCGAGCGCCGAGATCACCGTACGAGCCGCGTCCCGCAGCGCCATCAGCGCGTACCCGAGGTCCTCGGGGACCTCTTCGAGCCGGCCGGGCAGCGACAGCTCCATCACCCGCTCGAAGCCCTCGGCCGCCGTCTGGAGCTCGTCGGCCGCCTTCTCGTTCACCAGCTTGGCCGAGCGGCGGACCGCGCGGTGGACCTGCCCCGGGGTCAGCTCTCCGGTCGCGACCCCGGTGACCCGGGAGACCAGCTCGTGCGCCTCGTCGACGATCAGCACCTCGTGCTGCGGCAGCACCGGGGCGCCCTCGATCGCGTCGATCGCGAGGAGCGCGTGGTTGGTGACGACGACCTCGGCGAGCTTGGCGCGCTCACGTGCCTGCTCGGCGAAGCACTCGGCGCCGTACGCGCACTTCGTCGCGCCCAGGCACTCCCGCGACGAGACGGAGATCTGGGCCCAGGCTCGGTCGGAGACGCCCGGGGTCAGATCGTCCCGGTCGCCCGACTCCGTCTCGTCCGCCCAGTCCCGCATCCGCAGCAGGTCCTGGCCCAGCTTGCTGCTGGGCGCGGCCGCCTCGAACGGATCGAAGAGCCCCTCCTCCTCGTCCTGCGGGACTCCCTCGTGCAGCCGGTGCAGGCAGAGGTAGTTCGACCGGCCCTTGAGCATGGCGAACTCGGGACGTCTGCGCAGCAGCGGATGCAGCGCGTCGACCGTACGCGGAAGGTCACGCTCCACCAGCTGGCGCTGGAGGGCGAGGGTCGCGGTGGCCACCACGACCCGCTCGCCGTGCGCCAGGGCGGGCACCAGATAGCCCAGGGACTTTCCGGTGCCGGTGCCTGCCTGGACGAGCAGATGGGACGGGGCGTCGATGGCTTCGGCGACGGCCTCGGCCATGGTGACCTGGCCTGGCCGTTCCACACCGCCGACGGAGGCGACGGCGGCGTGGAGGAGCTCGGGGAGTGATGGCTTCGTCATAGCCCGACCACCCTACGGCGCGCCACTGACAACGGCGGTCACCCGCTCGGACGCCGGGACGCGAGCGGGTTGGGAACCGTACCGTGCACCGCCGCGTGCGGGCGGTCGGAGCGGTCCCGGTAGCCGTCGAGATGCAGCCGGTTGCGGTTGAGGCAGAGGCGCTCGATCCGGGGTGTGAGCAGGTCGAACGTCTCGAAGCGCTCCTTCAGCTCGGGGAACCTGGTCTGGTACCGCAGGATCTCCGCCCGTACGAGGGACCAGAACTCGTCCTCCGGCACGTCCAGTTGCTCCTGGCACAGCGGCGCCAGATAGCGGAAGACCCCGACGAAGAGCCCTGAATGGATGAACTGCGTGAGAAAGGCGGGCTCCTCTGTAAGGAGGATGTCCTTCACCTCGCCGGGCATCGTGTCGTGCTCGGGCAGCGGCCGGGCGCTGAGGTTCACATCGTCGACGAAGTCCTTGATCGCGAGCCGTACGGGCACGTCCTGGCCGTCGAAGACCACGATGGCGTTCTCGCCGTGCGGGGAGAAGACCGTCCCGTACCGGTACAGGAAGTGCAGCAGGGGCGGCAGGAGCGCCGCGAAGAGCCGCTGGAGCCAGTCGGCGGGGACGAGCCCGGAGCGCGCGACCAGCTCGGCGGTGAACGCCCGTCCCTCGGGATCCGTATGGATCAGGGAGGCGAGTGTACGGGCGCGCTCGCCCGGGGCCAGCCGGGTCTGGAGGGGCTCGCGCCAGATGGCACCGAGCAGTTCCTTGTACTGGTACGGGACTTCCGGGAGATGGTCGTAGAGGGGATGCTCAACGGTCACGGAGGCGACTTCGCCGAGCAGGATCACACCGCACTCGTCGCGCAGGAACGGATCGGCGTCACGTACCCCGTGCATCCACGCGGTGACAGCGGGGGCGGCCGTCGTGCGTTCGGTGGGCAGTCCGCGCCAGACGAGCGTGTTGAGGATCGACAGCGGCAGTTTGACCGTGTGCCGGCCGGGGCGCGCGATGTTGAGGAACGTACGGATGGACTGCTGCGGCAGCCGGAGATCACCGTCGGTGGGGAGCGGAACGATCGCTCCCTCGGCTATCGCGGGCGCGTAGAGCTGGACCAGCACCTCGTCCCACTGCCAGGGGTGCACCGGAAGGTAGAGGTAGCCGGCCGGATCGAGTCCCCGCCCGCGCAGCACGGAGTCGAAGCGCTCACGGACGGCGTCGTCGAGTTCGAGGGCGTAGAGCAGACCGGGCGCGTCCAGCGCCGGTACTCCCCGGTAGGTGGCCAGGGAGGTGCTGACCGCGATCCAGGGAAGCGTCGTGGGGATACGTCCCTCGGGCGCCCAGCGGTCGGCGTCCGAGGCGGAGAAGCCGACCCGGCCCTTGTTGAGGACGATCCAGGGGTGGCCGGTCTGGTGTCCTTCCAGCTCCGCGTAGCCCAGGTCGGCGAGGTCGGCGGCGCTGAGGGCGGTGTGGCCGAGCTTGGCGTCGGCGGCGAGCGTGGTGGTGAGTTCGCGGACGAGATGGCCGAGCGTCCCGCCGTCGAGGGCGAGCAGCCCCCGGGAGCGCAGCAGGAAGCGCAGGGGGTCCGTGAAGGGCTCGCCCCGGCACTCCATCGAGTCGGGATCAACACGCCAGCTGCCGTAGGAGCCGCGTGCCGCCTTGAAGGTGAACGTTTCGCCATCGTCGAACGTCAGCGCGTACCGGCCCTCGGCCGGGTCGGCGACCTGGAGCGGCTCGACTATTTCCTCGTACGCGAACTCGGCAATCATTTTGGCGAGAAGTGGACGACTTGCCCGGTTCCACGCATGCGGGTTCAGCTCGGGCGGGGAGAACAGTACCGGCGGCTCGTCCGAGCCGGTGGAGGGTACGGGACCGGCGGGGCCGGTGGAGTCATGGTTGGCAGAGGACGTTGGCACGAGAACTCCTCGGGTGGGAACCGATGGGGATCGAGCGGGACGGGGGCAGCGAAATCGTTCACAGCAGATCGCGGAAGGTGCGTTCACGGACCATGAGAGCGGCTCGTTTGTCGGGGAGGTCGACTTCCGCGGAGAAGCGGAAGCCCGCGCTGAGGAAGGCGGCGACGGAGGGGGTGTTGCGCAGGTCGGGTTCGGCGACGACGCGTCCGCAGCGGGGGCGGTGGTCGAGGACGAGGTCGGAGACGGCCCGGAGGAGGGTGGTGCCGAGACCCCGCCCCCGGTCGGCGCCGCCGCCGAGGAGGAGATGGATCCCGGTGTCGTGCGGGCGGGCGGGGTAGTGCCGCGCGAGGGGGTCGAGGTCCGCGCGGTACAGCTCCCAGTAGCTCATCGGGACCCCGCCCAGCACACCGAGGAAGGGGGCGCTGCGCCCGTCGCCGTCGAGCTGGGTGCGGAGATGGGCGGCGGTGACGGCTTCGGCCCCGGCCAGCTCCCAGAAGGCGGCCACGGCGGGGTCGTTCATCCAGCGGCTGATCAGCCCCAGGTCGCGTTCGGCTCGTACGGGCACGAGGCGGAACACCCCTGCGGAGGTGGTGGCCGGGCCCCAGTCGGCGGGGGTGTCGAGCAGATCACCGGCCGGGGGATCGAGGGGGTCCTCGCCGTCACCGGCGGGATGCGGGGCGGGGCGGCCGGCTCCGGTATCGGTGCCCGCGTCGGTGGGAGGCACAGGGGCGCTCTCCTCTCGGCAGTTCGGTCGGTCGGGTGCCTTCAATCGCGAAGGGGGTTGGCGATGGTGACATAGACGGACTGGGTGTCCACAGGGCCGACGAGTTCGTCGAGGCCGTGCAGCCGGGTGAGCAGATTGGCCTTGCAGCGCAGGGTCGGGCTCTCCAGGAGCTGTCCGGGCAGCGATGAGCCGAGCCCCGACGACCCGGCGAGGAACTGCCGGAAGGCCGCGAGGAGGAGGCGTTCGTCGGCGAGCCCCTGGGCGCCGAACGCCCCGATCAGACCGAAGACGTTGTTGATGGCCAGGTAGTAGGCAAAGCGTTCGTCGGTGACCGTGTCGGAGACGAAGGTGTCGCTGACGGAGCCGATGCCGGGGAGCCTGCGCTCCAGTTGGAGGCGGTGTGACTCACGGAAGTAGTAGCCCTGATTGTCGCGGTAGCGGCCACCGATGGGCCAGCCCGCGGTGTCGAGGAGGACCAGGGTGTTCTGCTGGTGTGCCTCCAGGGCGATACCCGCAGTACCGTCCAGCCAGAGCACCGGGCGTACGACCTGGTCGAGATAGCGCAGGAACCACTCGGCGGCCACGGCCCCACCGGTACGGCCGGTGCGGGCGGCGAGCCCGGAGACGATCGCGGCCAGCCGCGAGTGCATCCCGGTGCGGCCGGGGTAGGGACGCGGGGCGGTCAGTCCGGCGAGGCAGACGGCGTCGTCGTCGGAGGTGAACGGGTTGTGACGCAGCATCACGTCGAGGCCGGGCACCGGTTCGCCGTCCTGGTCGTCGACGGCGAGCCAGGCGGGGTCGCGGACGATGTCGAAGCCGGGGTGGGCGGCCTGCCATTCCTTGCCGAGGCCGCCGCGCAGCAGCCGGTGGACCTCGACGCCCCGGTGGAGTTCCTTGCGGAGGTTCTCCCGGCGGGAGTTGGTGATGCGTACGCCGAGGGAGAGCTTGAGCATGGCGGCGGCGCCGGGCCGGTACACCGTACGGATGGAGGAGGTCGGGTGCCAGTGCTCTCCCCGCTGACCGAGGTCGTGGAGGAGTCCGGCGTCGAGCAGCCGGGAGACGGCGGGGCGGTGCGCCAACTCGCGTGCCTGCCACGGGTGGAGCGGCAGGGCGACGGTGCCTTCGGGCAGGGCCGTGCCCCCGAGGAAGCGGGCCATGAGCTGTTCCGCGGGGAGGATGCGGCCCTGTTCGGTCCAGGCCGAGTCGGTCGCGAGTACGGACCGGTCGACGGCCATCCAGTGGAGCGGGAAGGAGCCGCGCGACTCCGGTGAGTAGAGGCGGGCTTCGGTCTCGGAGAGTCCTTCCCGGCTCTTGGGCGTCGGGTGGAGGGGGTGTCCGAGGAGAAGTGACTGTTCGGCGGTGAGGAAGAGGTCCGCACCGGCGGCGGGCTCGGGGCCGCCGCGCCGGTCGGCGATGAAGTCGGCTGTGTGCGAAAGGGAGTTGGCGACCCTGCCGACGAGGTCGGCGCCCTGGTAGCGGCCCGACTCCCGGCCGAGGAGCGCCGCGACGGTGACGGCCTCGGCGGCGGGGGCGTCCGGGGGGCAGCCCTCCAGGAACGGCATGCCGAAGCGGTGCCAGCCGGTGGCCGACCAGTGGCGGACGGGGACGAGGAGTGCGGTGCCGCTGGCGTCGAGCGGGATCCGCAGGATCCGGCCGTCCGGGCGGGGCAGGTCGTTCTCCCGGACCCAGCAGCGCAGCAGGTTCTCGACGGCCGCCGCGTCGGCGGCCTTGAGCGGATCGGGGTGGTCGAGCTGATCGGCGACGAGCGGGGCGTCGAACGCGTGGGCGGTGGTGGGTTGTTCGCCGAAGCCACCCGCCGGTTGCCGTGGCACCGTCGCCGCCTCGGCGAGGGCGCGGCCGTCCGACTCGGGCACATCAGGTGTGGTGGGGTTCACTGAGGGCTTCCTTGTGGGGTGTCCGGGGTCAGGAGGACGGGCCGGGCTCTGTCCGACGGAGCGCGGCACGCTCGGCGGCGGCCAGGGCGTCGGCGAATCGGTCGAGGACCGCGACCGCCTGCTCGTCGGTGAGCGTGAGCGGAGGGAGCAGCCGTACGACGGCGCCCTGGCGTCCGCCGAGTTCGACGATGAGGCCACGGCTCAGGCACTCCTGCTGAACGGCGGCCGCGAGGGCGGGATCCGGCGGAGCCGGGTCGCCGGCCGCCGGGGCGACGAGTTCCACACCGATCATGAGACCACGCCCGCGTACATCTCCGACACAGGGGTGATGGGCGGCGAGCCCCTGGAGCTGCCCCAGCATGCGCGCGCCGAGCACCGCGGCGCGGGCGGCGAGTTCGTTCTCCCGTACGTAGGCGAGCGTGGCGGCACCCGCCGCCATCGCGAGCTGATTGCCGCGGAAGGTGCCCGCGTGGGCGCCGGGCGGCCGGAGATCGAGGTCCTCGTGGTGGACGATCACCGCCAGGGGCAGGGAGCCGCCGATCGCCTTGGACATCACCATGACATCGGGGGTGATCCCGCTGTGCTCCACCGCCCAGAAGGCGCCGGTCCGCCCGACCCCGGTCTGGACCTCGTCGACGATGAGCGGGATGGAGCGGTCCGCCGTGATCCCGCGCATTCTGCGCAGCCACGCGTCGGGGGCGGGGATCACCCCGCCCTCGCCCTGCACCGGTTCGAGGACCATGCCCGCGGGCGCCGGCACTCCTCCCTCGGGGTCGTCGAGCAGGTTCTCGGTCCAGCGCGCGGCGAGTTCGGCGCCGCGCTCCCCGCCGACCCCGAAGGGGCAGCGGTAGTCGTACGGATACGGCAGCCGGGTCACCCGTACGTCCTCGGCGCCGCCGGAGACGGCGAGGGCGCCCGCCGTCATCCCGTGGTGGCCCCCGGTGAAGGAGAGGATTCCGCCGCGGCCGGTGGCGATACGGACGAGCGCGAGGGCGGCCTCGACCGCGTCGGTGCCCGTGGGACCGCAGAACCGCACCTTCGCCTTCGCGGCGAACTCCAGTGGCAGGGTGGCGAACAGCTCGGTGGTGAAGGCGTCCTTGACCGGGGTGGCGAGATCGAGGGCGTGCAGCGGGGCGCCCGAGTCGAGGACCTTCCTGATCGCGTCGAGGACCACCGGGTGGTTGTGGCCGAGGGCCAGCGTGCCCGCCCCCGAGAGGCAGTCCAGATACCGCTGTCCGTCCGCCCCCTCGATCGTCAACCCCCGTGCGCGCACCGGCACGATGGGCAGTGATCTCGCGTAGGTACGGGCCGCGGACTCGCGCAGGCTCTGGCGCCGGAGGATGCCCGCGTGCGCGACGGTCGGTGCCGCCGGAGGTGGTCCGGTCACAGCCACGTCTGTCGTCCTCCCGTTGTCACCGTTCGGTCACTTGTCAGTACGGCGCCCGCCCGGCGAATGTTCGACGGTGAACGCCGCTCTGGCCTCCGTACGTACCAACGACGGGGTGCGCCGGGAATCACGGGCGTCCGGGAGATCCTTCGGCCGCGGAACCGCGCCCCTGCCGCACACCCTCCCCCACGGCACCGGCATAGTGGGGGCCGCGTACCGGCTTCACGACCGTGACAGGGGTACGCCGACTGTCACTTGTTCCGAATGACCTCGAAGTCCCAGGGGGATTACGCCATGCGACCCATTCGCCCGACGCTCGCCGCACGCCGTGGGAGGAGCGCCCGGCGCAGAACCTCCCCCGTTCTCGCCGCCGCCGCGATGGCCGCGGCCCTCGCGCTGACGGCGACCGCCTGCGGACCCGACGAGGACAACGCCGCCGCCCAGCCGACCGAGTCCGCCACCGCCGCGTCCGACGGCAGGATAACCATTCCCGACGATCTCAAGGACCGGCTCAAGGAGCACGGGATCGACATGGACAAGTGGCGCAACGGCGAGTGGAAGAACTGGGACAAGGCCACCTGGCTGCGTGAGGCCAGGGACTACGTCAATCCGATCATCGAGGGCCTCTGGGACCCGGACCGGATGCGGGGCGCGGAGGAGCCGCCGGACAACCCGGTCGGCGACCAGGACATCTCGGGCGACGAGGGTGTCACCGACCCGACGCCCGCGCCGGTCACCGCCCAGGCCGTGGCCGCCCCGTACAGCGAGAACGCGGCCGAGTCGGGGAAGTTGTTCTTCGACGGGCCCGACGGGTCGATGGTCTGCTCGGCGACCGTGGTCAAGGACCCGGCGCACCCCGGCAAGTCCAACATGGTGTGGACGGCGGGCCACTGTGTGCACGCGGGCAAGAGTGGCGGCTGGTACCGCAACCTCGCCTTCGTCCCGGCCTACAACGACAAGGCCCTGGAGACGTCGGCGCTCGACGCCGCACCCAAGGAGCAGGTCGCTCCCGACGGTGTGTGGTGGGCCGACTGGGCGCAGACCTCCGAGCAGTGGATCGCCCAGGGCGCCGCGACCGGCGGCCAGGGTGCTCCGTACGACTTCGCGGTGATCCATGTCACCCCGGAGAAGGGCGGCACGGGCAAGTCGCTGGAGGAGACGGTCGGTTCGGCGCTGCCGGTCGAGTTCAACGCTCCGGCCGCCGCGAAGATCTCCGAGCTGACGGCGACGGGCTACCCGGCGGCTCCGCCGTTCGACGGCCAGAAGCTCTTCCGGTGCCAGGACCGGCCGGGACGGCTGTCGCTGAACGCCGATGACCCGACGATGTACCGCATCGGCTGCACCATGACCGGCGGTTCGTCCGGCGGCGGCTGGGTGGCGACCGGTCAGGACGGCAAGCCCGCCCTGGTGTCCAACACCTCCATCGGCCCGGTCACGGCCGGCTGGCTGGCCGGTCCGCGCCTCGGCGATGCCGCCAAGGACGTCTTCAGCGGGGTCAGCGAGAAGTTCGCGAACCGGTAGCTGCCCGTAGAACCAGCAGGGCCAGTGGGTACGGCGATGGGCCCGCCTCCTCGGAGTGAGGAGGCGGGCCCATCGGCCTGTCGGGCGGTCGGTCAGCTCGCCGCCGGCACATACGCGGCGAGCGCCGCGGCCAGCTCGTCGTGGACCCGCGCCTTGAGCACCGTGCCCTCCGGGGTGTGTTCCTCGGAGAGCACCTCGCCCTCGGCGTGCACCCTCGAGACCAGCCCGCCGTGCGTGTACGGAAGGAGTACCTCCAGCTCGACCTCGGGCCGCGGCAGCTCCTCGTCGATCAGCGCGAGCAGTTCGGGGATGCCCTGGCCCGTACGCGCCGAGACGGCGATCGCGTACTTCTCGGTGCGCAGCAGCCGCTGGAGGACCAGCGGATCGGCGGCGTCCGCCTTGTTGATCACCACGATCTCGCGTACGTCGACCGCGCCGACCTCGCGGATCACCTCGCGCACGGCGGCCAGCTGCTCCTCCGGCACCGGGTGCGATCCGTCCACCACGTGCACGATGAGATCGGAGTTGCCGACCTCCTCCATCGTGGAGCGGAACGCCTCGACGAGGTGGTGCGGCAGATGCCGGACGAATCCGACCGTGTCGGCCAGGGTGTAGACGCGGCCGCTCGGGGTCTCGGCCCGGCGCACGGTCGGGTCGAGGGTGGCGAACAGGGAGTTCTCCACCAGCACGCCCGCGCCGGTGAGCCGGTTGAGCAGCGAGGACTTGCCCGCGTTCGTGTATCCGGCGATGGCGACCGACGGCACCTTGTTGCGGCGCCGCTCCTGCCGCTTGATCTCGCGGCCGGTCTTCATCTCCGCGATCTCCCGGCGCATCTTCGCCATCTTCTCGCGGATCCGCCGCCGGTCGGTCTCGATCTTGGTCTCACCGGGACCGCGGGTGGCCATGCCGCCACCGCCGCCGCCACCCATCTGACGGGAGAGCGACTGGCCCCAGCCGCGCAGCCTCGGCAGCATGTACTGCATCTGGGCCAGCGCGACCTGCGCCTTGCCCTCACGGGACTTGGCGTGCTGGGCGAAGATGTCCAGGATCAGGGCCGTCCGGTCGACGACCTTCACCTTGACGACGTCCTCAAGGTGGATCAGCTGGCCGGGGCTCAGCTCACCGTCACAGATGACCGTGTCGGCACCGCTCTCCAGCACGATGTCACGCAGCTCGTTCGCCTTGCCCGAGCCGATATAGGTGGCCGGATCGGGCTTGTCGCGACGCTGCACCACACCGTCGAGCACCAGAGCGCCCGCGGTCTCGGCGAGCGCGGCCAGCTCCGCGAGGGAGTTCTCCGCGTCGCGGACCGTGCCCGAGGTCCAGACACCGACGAGCACCACACGCTCCAGCCGGAGCTGGCGGTACTCGACCTCGGTGACGTCTTCGAGTTCGGTGGAGAGACCCGCCACACGCCGCAGGGCGGCGCGCTCGGAGCGGTCGAGCTGATCGCCGTCCCGCTCTCCGTCGATCTCGTGGCTCCAGGCGACGTCCTCTTCCATCAGGGCATCGGCCCGAAGGCTGTCCGTGCGGGTGTCCGCGAAGTTCTGCGCGTCCTGGGAAGGGGAAGAAGAGGAGGTCATTGGATCCTTACGTCGAAAAGATTGAGTCCGTTACGCCAGTCACAACGCGTGACGATCGGGAATGATTCCCCGACGCGTCGCCGACCCGTCGATGGTGGCACGGTTCGGCGCGGCCGTCACTCCGGTTTCGTACCTGGTCCAGGAGCGGGAGCGGCCTTCGCGCCCGGCCCGGGAGCCGCCGCACCGGCGGCGGCCGGTGCCTCGCTGGTCCAGTCCGGGTGTCCGGGCATCGGCGGGGTCTTCCTCGCGTACAGCCACGCCGCGAAGAAGCCGGACAGATCGCGTCCTCCGATCCGTGACGCCAGCGCGACGAAGTCCTCGGTGGTCGCGGTCCCGTCCCGGTGGTCGCGCACCCAGTCCCGCTCCAGGCGCTGGAAGGCGTCCGCGCCGAGCTCGTGCCGCAGCGCGTAGAGCACCAGGGCGCTGCCGTCGTACACGACCGGCCGGAACAGGCTGATCTGGTATCCCGCGGCCGCGGGCTCGGGGGCCGCGGGCGGGCCGCCCCTGGCGCGCCAGCTGTCGGACAGCCGGTAGGCCTCGCGCATCCGTGCCTCCAGCGGCTTGCCTGCGTGCTCCTCGGCGTACCGCGCCTCGTACCAGGTCGCGTGTCCCTCGTTGAGCCAGAGATCGGACCACCGGTACGGCGAGACGCTGTTGCCGAACCACTGGTGGGCCAGCTCATGGACCATGACCGAGTCGACGTACCACTCGGGGTACTCGGGGCGTACGAACAGGGACCGCTCGAAGAGCGAGAGCGTCTGTGTCTCCAGTTCGAAGCCGGTGTCGGCGCCGGCGATCAGGACTCCGTACGTTTCGAAGGGGTACGGGCCGACCTGGTCCGCCATCCATCGCAGCTGTCCCGGGGTCTTCTCGAGCCAGGGTTCCAGCCGCTCGCGGTCCGCCGCCGGCACCACGTCCCGTACGGGAAGTCCGTCGGGGCCCTCGCGGTGGACGACGGCCGAGCTGCCGATGGAGACCTGGGCCAGCTCCGTGGCCATGGGGTGACGGGTGCGGTAGACCCAGGTGGTGTTCCCGTCGTGGCGGGTCGTCCCCTCGGGCAGTCCGTTGGCGACGACCGTCAGCGCCTCGGGCGCGGTGACGCGGAAGGTGAAGTACGCCTTGTCGGCGGGGTGGTCGTTGCCGGGGAAGACACGACGTGCGGCGTCGGCCTGGTTGGCCATCGCCAGCCCGTCGGCGGTCCGCAGCCAGCCGCCCGCCCGGCCGGCCGGATCGCTGGTGTGGCTGACGGTGATCCGGACGCGCGATCCCTGGGCGACGGAGCGCGCCGGGGTGACCACCAGGTCCTCGCCGGCCGTCGCGAAGGCCGCGCTCACTCCGTTGACCTCGACGGAGCGGACCTCGCCATGGGTGAAGTCGAGGTTGATCCGGTCGAGCGGCCGGGTCACCCGCGCGTCGATCTTGGTGATGGCGTCCAGGGGCTTGGTGTTGTCGCCTCCATAGGTGAAGTCGAGGTCGTAGTGGAGTACGTCGTAGCCCGGATTGCCCAGATACGGGAAGAGCGGGTCGCCGATGCCGAGCGGCTCGGGTGCGGGCAGCGTCGCGGCGACGAGCGTGGCCGAGGCCACGGCCAACAGGGCGGCGCGGAGTCGACGGGAGGTGAGCAGCATGATCCATCGCTACCAGCGCCCGTCCGGCGCACGGTGACGGCGCGCACCGCGCACACCCGAAAGGGGCAGGTCAGCGCGGGCCCGGCGGCCGGATGCCCGTGGTCGCGCAGTTGACGTATCCGGTTGACGACGACGGTTGACGGGCGCGTATCACTCGGTTGACGAAACGGCTCGGCAGAACTACTGCTGGTGAGAGCAGAACCACTGTCCGCGAGAACCGCCGCTCGCATCCCGTCAGGCGGTCGCCGGATGCTGGGCACGGCTCACGTCGTACACCCCCGGCACGTCGCGCATGGCGCGCATCAGAGCGGGCAGGTCCGCCACGTCGGGGAGTTCCAGCGTGTAGGTGTGCCGCACCCGCTGTTCGCTGGGCGGCTCCACGGTGGCCGCGACGATCGCCGCCCCGGCCGTGGCGATGGCTTCCGTGAGATCGGCGAGCAGCCGGGGACGGCCGAAGGACTCGGCGTACAGCGTGACCCGGCACTCGGGCGTGTCCCCCCAGCTCACCGCGACGGGGGCGCGGTCCAGGGCGCGCATCCGGGCCACCGCGCGGCACTCCCGCCGGTGGACCGTGACCACGCCGCCGCGGACCGCGAAGCCGGTGATCTCGTCCGGTGGTACGGGCGTACAGCAGCCCGCCAGCCGTACGGTCGCGCCCTCCAGGTCCACCACCGCGTCGGCGCCGCCGCGCCGGTCCCCGGTGACGGCGAGCGGCGTACGGGGCGCGGCGGCGGGCTGCCCGACCGTCTCGGGGTGCGCGGCGAGCCAGCCGGTGATCGCGATCTGGGCGGCGGGCGTACGCGCGTGGTCGAGCCACTCCGGGGAGGGCCCGGAGGCCGCGTCCTGGGCCAGCAGCAGCTGGACCGTGTCGCCGTCCCGCAGGACCGTGGACAGGGGCGCCAGCCGGCCGTTGACCCGCGCCCCGAGGCAGCCGTGCCCGGCCTCGCCGTGCTGCGCGTACGCGGCGTCCACACAGGTCGCCCCGGCCGGCAGCCCGAGCATGCCGCCCTCGGCGCGGAACACGGTGATCTCCGCGTCCTGCGCCAGTTCCGCGCGCAGGGTGGTCCAGAAGGCGTCCGAGTCGGTGGTGGCCTGCTGCCATTCCAGGAGGCGCGAGAGCCAGCCCGGCCTGGTCGGATCGGCGCGCTCGCCGTCGGGCTGCTCCGGGACGGGGCCCGCCTCCGCACCGTCCTGCGGTCCGGCGCTGTCGACGGACGTGTACGGGTTGCCGAGGGCGACGACGCCCGCCTCGGCGACCTTGTGCATCTGGTGCGTACGGATGAGGACCTCGGCGACCGCCCCGTCCGGACCGGCGACCGCCGTGTGCAGCGACTGGTACAGGTTGAACTTGGGCGCCGCGATGAAGTCCTTGAACTCGGAGATCACCGGGGTGAAGCAGGTGTGCAGCTCGCCCAGGACCGCGTAGCAGTCGGCGTCCTCACCGACGAGCACCAGCAGCCTGCCGAAGTCGGTGCCGCGCAGTTCTCCGCGTTTGAGCCCGGACCGGTGCACGGAGACGAAATGGCGCGGCCGCACCAGCACTTCGGCGGTGATACCCGCCTCGCGCAGCACCCGCCTGACGTCCTCGGAGATGGCCGCGAGCGCGTCACCGGCGGTGGCGTTGTCCGCGATCAGGGCGCGGGTGTGCGCGTACTCCTCGGGGTGGAGGATCGCGAAGACCAGGTCCTCCAGCTCGGTCTTGAGCGCCTGGACCCCGAGCCGCTCGGCGAGCGGGATGAGGACGTCGCGGGTGACCTTGGCGATACGCGCCTGTTTCTCGGGGCGCATCACACCGAGGGTGCGCATGTTGTGCAGCCGGTCGGCGAGCTTGATCGACATCACCCGGACATCGTTGCCGGTGGCGACGAGCATCTTGCGGAAGGTCTCGGGCTCGGCGGCGGCGCCGTAGTCGACCTTCTCCAGCTTGGTCACCCCGTCGACGAGATAGCAGACCTCGTCGCCGAACTCCGCGCGCACCAGATCGAGCGTCACCTCGGTGTCCTCCACCGTGTCGTGGAGGAGGGAGGCCGTCAACGTGGTGGTCTCGGCGCCCAGTTCGGCCAGGATCAGGGTCACGGCCAGCGGATGGGTGATGTACGGCTCACCGCTCTTGCGGTACTGCCCCCGGTGCGAAGCCTCCGCGAGGACGTACGCCTTGCGCAGCACGGCGAGGTCGGCGTCCGGGTGGTGCGCGCGGTGGGCGTCCGCGACATGGCCCATGGCGTCCGGCAGCCGGTCCCTGGAGGCGGGGCCCAGCAGCGCGGCTCTGCCGAGTCTGCGGAGGTCGATCCTGGGAAGACCTCGTCTGCGGCTGTGGGCACCAGGGCTGGTGGCCTCTGCACTCATGGGGCGCCTCCGGCAGCATCGACCGGCGGTGGATGGCGGGAGCGCCCTCCGGGCCGGTGCTTGATGCTACCGAGCCCACCACGTGGAGCAGTCCCGGTCCCGCCAGGCGTGAAACGGATCACCCATTCGAGGGAAGGTCAGCCGAGGACCGTGTTGAGCCACGCGGGGTCGATATGCCCCTCCGCGACGATCACGGCGGGTCCTGTCATCTCGATCCCGCCGTCCGGGCGTTCGGTGATGACGAGCCGTCCGCCGGGGAGATCCACGGTGTACGTGACGGGGGCACCGGTCACCGCGGGGTCGGTGCCGTCCCTGCGGGCGGCGGCGACGGCCACGGCGCACGCGCCCGTACCGCAGGAGCGGGTCTCGCCGGAGCCGCGCTCATGGACCCGCATGGCGACATGGCGCGGGCCCCGGTCGACGACGAATTCGACGTTCACACCGTCGGGGTAGACGGCGGCGGGGGTGACGGGCGGTCCGGAGAGCAGGTCCCCCGCGTGCGCCAGATCCTCGACGAAGGCGACCGCGTGCGGATTGCCCATGTTGACGTTCCTGGCTGACCAGTGGCGGTCGCCGACCGTGACGGTCACCCCTTCCCCGGACAGTACGGCGCGCCCCATGTCGACGGTGATGCCGCCGTCCTTGGCGAGGTGGGCCCTCTTCACCCCGCCCCGGGTGGCCACGGCGAGGTCGCCGGCCTCCGCATGGCCCGCGCGCTGGAGATAACGGACGAAGACCCGCACACCGTTGCCGCACATCTCGGCGATGGATCCGTCCGCGTTGCGGTAGTCCATGAACCACGTGGCCTCACCGGCCATCGCGCGCGCCTCGGGGTGCGCCTCGGACCGTACGACATGGAGCAGCCCGTCACCGCCGATGCCGGCCCGCCGGTCACAGAGGGCGGCCACGGCGCGGGGAGACAGGTCCATGGCGTTGTCCGGGTCGGGGACGATCACGAAGTCGTTCTCGGTCCCGTGGCCCTTGAGGAAGGCGATCGGCGCGTTCTGTGTGCTCACGGAATCCATCGTACGAGCAGGCACCGACAACCCGGTCCGGCGGCGGTCAGCGCAGCCTGGCGACCCGCCAGACGGCGAGGGCGACCAGGACGGCGCCCACGGTCACGTACAGGGCGATGACCCGCCAGTCCGGGCGTTCGCCCGAGGAGCGGCTGGGCAGGCCCGGCCAGGTGTGGCCGACGCGACGGGCGGCCATCATGCCCCAGCCCGCCGCGCAGCAGCTGATGAGCAGTCCGAGCATGGCGACGACCGCTCCGCCGTCGCCGGTGCCGAAGGCGAGGGGGAAGGCGAACATCAGCGAGCCGACCGTGGCGAGCGCCACGATCGGGGCGAGTTGCCAGATCCTCATTCTGCGCTGCGGCCGCAGCTCGACCTCGACCTCGGGGGTCACGGTCTCCTCCTCCGGCCCGTCAGGACTCAGCCGGGGAGCGTCGTCCGGGATGCCCGACGCCGTGGGTTCTCTGTCGCGAGGGCCGGCCTCCATCGCCACGCGCCCTCCCAAGTCGGACTCCACTGGTCGATCGATGCCCGATGGTCGACCGATGCTCGATGATGGCACGCCGGGACGTACCGCGAGGCCGCCCGGAGCGTCCCGATGCCATCACGTGATCAGGCTGTGACCGCCCGTTCGACCAACGCCAGCGCCCGGTGCGGGAGTTCCTCACGATGCTCGGCTCCGCCGCCCAGCCAGTGAACGCGCGAGTCCCGCCGAAACCAGGAATCCTGACGGCGCGCGAAGCGTTTGGTGGCGCGTACGGTTTCGGCGCGCGCCTCCTCGTCGGTGCACTCCCCCGCGAGCGCCGCCAACACCTGCTGGTAGCCGAGGGCGCGCGAGGCGGTACGCCCCTGGCGCAGCCCCCGGGCCTCCAGCACGCGTACCTCGTCCACGAGGCCCGCGTCCCACATCCGATCCACCCGCTGCGCGATGCGCGCGTCCAACTCGGGGCGGGCGACGTCGACGCCGATCTGGAGGGTGTCGTACACCGAGTCGTGGCCCGGCAGATTGGCGGTGAAGGGTTTGCCGGTGATCTCGATCACCTCCAGGGCGCGGACGATCCTGCGGCCGTTGCTGGGGAGGATCGCGCGGCCCGCCCTGGGGTCGGCGGCGCAGAGTCTGGCATGCAGGGCGCCCGACCCGCGCAGGGTGAGCTCCTCCTCCAGCCGGGTGCGCACCTCGGGGTCGGTGCCGGGGAAGTCGAGGGCGTCGACGGCGCCCCTCACGTACAGCCCGGAGCCCCCCACCAGCACGGGGGTGCGGCCCAGCGCGAGCAGCCGGTCGATCTCCGCCCGCGCGAGCCGCTGATACTCGGCGACGCTGGCCGCTTCGGTGACCTCCCAGATGTCCAGCAGATGGTGCGGAACGTCCGCGCGCTCCTCGGTCGTCAGCTTGGCGGTACCGATATCCATCCCCCGGTAGAGCTGCATGGAGTCGGCGTTGACGACCTCACCGTCGAGTTGCCGGGCGAGGTGGACGCCCAGATCGGACTTGCCGGCCGCGGTGGGACCGACGACGGCGATGACCCGCGGTGCGGTAGCTGTACTTCTCACTGCCCCAGTCTCGCAAACTTAGGTGCGCCTTCCCGAACGAGTTACGGAATGGGTGACGACGGCTTCGCTGTCTGTCGCACTTTTCCACCCTCGCGGGTATTATTTTAAGAGGTTATGGGTGTTTCTGCGCGGTTCATCCTGTGATCCATGCGGCGCGCAACGCGTCGGCAGGTAGTGACGAAAGCCGGATGGGGCACCCGCCAGTAGGCTGTTGTTACCTCCGAGGGAAGGTGGCCCATGGGCTTCCTGGATTCATTGAAGGCCAAGATCGGTCCGGCCAAGGAAAAGGTCTCCGACCTCGCGCAGCAGCACGAGGGCAAGATCCAGCAAGGGCTGGACAAGGCTGCCCGTACGGTCGATCAGAAGACCAAGGGCAAGTACAGCGACAAGATCGACTCAGGGACGGGCAAGGCGAAGGACGCCCTCGGCAAGCTCGCCCACAAGGACGACGGCACTCCCCCGCCGCCGCCCGCCTCTTGATTCTCGGTACCTCACATCCACGCACGGCTATGGCGGCCGCGGAGCGCGAACAGCGCTCCGCGGCCGCCGCCGTCCGGCTCCGTCACAAGCGTCAGGACCAGGCCGCGACGAGATACCCGACCCCGTACGGCGCGTCCTCGTAGAACAGCTCACCGCCCAGGCCCGCGTCCTCCGCCGCGCCCGCGAGCACCTGCCAGGGCGCGCGACCCGCCGCCTTCAGTACGTACGCCAGCTCCGCGTCCAGCACCTTCAGGGCCGCCACGTCCGCCGCCGCCAGGGCGCGCGCCGCCGCCGTGTCGAACCCGGCCGCCCGCTCGTCCAGATAGCCGGGCGCCTTGACCGTGCGGCACGCGCTGCCGTCGCCCATCACCAGCAGCGCCACCCGCTCGGGGCCCGCCGCGATCTCCCGTCCGGCGCGGACGCACCGCTCGGCGTCGAGGCGCTCCCCCACCCCGAGCCCGGACACCGGGGCGCTCGTCCAGCGGACCCGCTCCAGCAGCCAGGCCCCGACCGCGAGGGAGACCGGCAGTCGTTCCGTACCTTCGGGTTGACTTCCCAGTACGACACTCGTGTCCACGCCGAACCCGCGGAACGACCCCACGGCCCCCCGCGAGTACTCCCGCGTGCCGTCCTCTCCCACGGGCCCGACGACGATCAGCCGGTCGGGCCGGGCGGCGGCCAGCACCCCGAGGGCATCGGCGCACGCGGCCCGCGCCCCCTCCAGTTCGGGGGCCGCTCCGGCCGCCACGGCGGGGACGAGCAGCGGCGGACTGGGACATACGGCAGCGGATACGAGCATGATCCGCAGCCTAGAGGACCGGCTCCCGGCCGTCAGCCGCCGACCGGGCCGGGTCTTTCGCTCGCCCTCGCACGCCCGCCGCGCCCCTCACTCGACTGAGCAGCCGCCCGTCACGGCCGGCAGTGGGGCCGGTACGCCGATCTTCGGCAGCCCGAGCAGGACCCCCGCGGGCTTCACCGGTCCTGCCGCGTTGCGGCGCTCCCAGGCGTCCCCGGCGCGGGTACGCCGTACCTTCGGGGAAGGGCCTTCGGCGAGCAGATGGTGGGGTGCCGCGTACGTGATCTCGACGGTCACCACATCGCCCGGCCGCGCTTCCTCGTCGGGCTGGGTGAAGTGGACCAGGCGGTTGTCCGCGGCGCGCCCGGAGAGCCGATGGGTGGCGCCGTCCTTGCGGCCCTCGCCCTCGGCGACCATGACCTCCAGCGTCCGCCCGACCTGCTTCTTGTTCTCCGCCCAGGAGATCTCCTCCTGGAGGGCGGACAGCCGCATATAGCGTTCCTGGACGACCGCCTTGGGGATCTGCCCCTCCATCTCGGCGGCCGGGGTCCCGGGACGCTTGGAGTACTGGAAGGTGAAGGCCTGCGCGAAGCGGGCCTCCCGGACGACCTTCATGGTCTCCTCGAAGTCCTCCTCGGTCTCGCCGGGGAAGCCCACGATGATGTCGGTGGAGATGGCCGCGTGCGGAATGGCGGCACGGACCTTGTCGATGATGCCCAGGTAGCGGTCCTGCCGGTACGAACGGCGCATCGCCTTCAGGACGGTGTCCGAGCCGGACTGGAGCGGCATATGGAGCTGGGGCATCACATTCGGCGTCTCGGCCATCGCCGCGATCACGTCGTCCGTGAAGTCGCGCGGATGCGGCGAGGTGAACCGCACCCGCTCCAGGCCCCCGATCGCGCCACAGGCACGCAGCAGCTTGGAGAACGCCTCGCGGTCCCCCATGTCGGAGCCGTACGCGTTGACGTTCTGGCCCAGCAGGGTGATCTCGGAGACGCCCTCGGCGACCAGGGCCTCGATCTCGGCCAGGATGTCTCCCGGCCGCCGGTCCTTCTCCTTGCCGCGCAGCGCGGGGACGATGCAGAAGGTGCAGGTGTTGTTGCAGCCGACCGAGATGGAGACCCACGCGGCGTAGGCGGACTCGCGGCGGGTCGGCAGCGTGGAGGGGAACGCCTCCAGCGACTCGGCGATCTCGACCTGCGCCTCTTCCTGGACCCGCGCGCGCTCCAGCAGGACGGGCAGCTTGCCGATGTTGTGTGTGCCGAACACGACATCCACCCAGGGCGCCCGCCGCACGATGGTGTCGCGGTCCTTCTGCGCGAGACAGCCGCCGACGGCGATCTGCATGCCCGGCCGCTTCGTCTTCATCGGCGCGAGCCGGCCGAGATTTCCGTACAGCTTGTTGTCGGCGTTCTCCCGCACCGCACAGGTGTTGAAAACGACGACGTCGGCGTCCCCGTCGGCGTCTTCGGGCGCGCGGACGTATCCGGCTCCCTCCAGCAGGCCCGACAGCCGCTCGGAGTCGTGGACATTCATCTGGCACCCGTAGGTGCGCACCTCGTAAGTCTTCGCGCTCATCTCGCCCACCAGGGTACGGGGTCGGCCGGGACCGCCGACCGGGGATTCCCCGGGTCGCCCGTGGCGACCTCATGCCAGGGCCTGGCCATTACGGGGAGTGACCTGACAGGATCGGTGCATGGTGACCTTTCCCGCCCGTATCGGACTCGGCCTCGTGCTGCGGGGCGCCGCCGCCCTCGCGGTGGTGCTCGGGCTGCTGGTGTGGTGGCTGCTGCCGGTCGGCGCCTCGTCCCCGAAGGGCTCGGTCACGTTCAGTACGGGGGTGACGACGGGGGTCTACCAGCGGTACGGCACGCTGCTGCGGGAGGACCTCGCCCGCGATCTGCCGAATGTGTCGGTCAAGCTGCGCGACAGCCAGGGCTCCCAGGAGAACCTCGCGCGCGTGGCGAGCGGCAAGGCCGATTTCACGATCGCCACCGCCGACGCCGTCGCCGAATACCAGAAGGACGGCGAGCCCGGCGCGGACCTGCTGCGCGGCTGCGCCCGGCTGTACGACGACTATGTGCAGCTGATAGCCGCCAAGTCCTCGGACATCCGCTCCGCCGCCGATCTGCGCGGCAGGACGGTGGGCGTGGGACAGGAGAGATCAGGGGTCCGGCTGATAGCCAACCGCGTGATGACGGCCGCCGGGCTCGATCCCAGGAAAAGCATCACCCCGATCTCGGCGGGGATCGACACCATGCCGAAGCTCCTCGAAGAGGGCAAGCTCGACGCCTTCTTCTGGTCGGGCGGGCTGCCGACCGGCGCCGTACAGGACCTGTCGCAGCGCTTCGCCATTCGACTGGTGCCGCTGGAGCCCGCTCTGATCAGCAGGTTGCACGCCTCGGGCGAGGCCGCCTCGCGCTACTACCGCGCCGCGACGATACCCGCCGACGCCTACGGGAAGGCCCAGGACAACACGGCCGTATCGACGGTCGCGGTGGCGAATCTGCTGGTCACCACGGAACGGACGGACCCGGGGCTGGTCGAGGGCTTCACCCGTACCGTCATCAGGAGCCGGGACCGGATAGGCGATGTCGTGCACCCCGCGCAGTTGGTGGACCTGCGGACAGCGATCTATACGGACCCTCTGCCGCTCCACAAGGGCGCCATGCGGTACTACCAGACGGCCAAGCCCTGAGGCGCCGGATCCCGGAGTCCCGAGAAGCCCGGCTCAGTGTGTCGGTGAGGATCTCGGGACGCTGATCGTGACCCGCAGGCCGTGCGGTTCGGCATGGCCGTACGCGATGGAGCCACCGCCCGCCGCGAGCAGCGCCCGGGTGATGGACAGGCCGAGCCCCGACCCCTTGACGTTCTGGTGCTGGTTGCTGCGCCAGAAGCGGTCGCCGATCCGTGAGATCTCGTCGTCGGTGAGGCCTGGACCGCTGTCGTCGATGACGATCGTGGAGGTCTCGCCGTCGCGCCCCACGGTGACGGTGACCTCCTCCCCCGGCGGGGTGAACTTGAGCGCGTTGTCGATCACGGCGTCCAGGGCGCTGGAGAGCGCGATGGGATCGGCCCAGGCGGTGACCGCGGCGCGGTGCTCGGTCAGCCGTACGCCCTTCTCCTCGGCGAGCGCCCGCCAGGAGGCCACCCGCTCGGCCGCCAGCTCGCCGATATCGGTAAGCCTCAGATCGGCGGCGGCGTGCTCGGCCAGGGCCAGCCCCAGCAGATCGTCGAGGACCTGGGCGAGCCGCTTCCCCTCGGTCCGTACCGCGGCGATCTCCTCGTTGCCCTCGGGCAGTTCGAGACCGAGCAGTTCGATACGGAGCAACAGCGCCGCGAGCGGATTGCGCAGCTGATGGGAGGCATCGGCGACAAAGGCGCGCTGCTGCTCCAGCACATCCTCGACGTTGTCGGCCATCTCGTTGAACGCGCCCGCCAGCCGGCGCAGTTCGGGCGGGCCGCCGGCCGCGGCGACCCGGGACTTCATCCGGCCGGTGGCGATGTCATGGGCGACCGCGTCCAGCACCCGTACCGGACGGAGCACCCAGCCCGTCAGCCGGATGGCGGCCCCGACCGCGACCAGCATGGCCAGTGCCTCGCCCACGGCGATGACCAGCCAGCCCTTGAGAATGCGGGAGCGCATCCGCTCGGTCGGCGAGTCGGTCACCACGACCGCGACGACGTCCCCGTCCCGTACGACCGGCGAGTCCACGATGAGCCGACCGGTCTGCCAGGGCCAGACCTGCTCGGGATCACCGCTGCGGCGGCCCAGCAGGGCCTCCTCGAAGGACCTGCGCCCCTGGCCTGTCGCGGGCACGCGCCAGTTCTTCGGAGCGCGGGCCATGGCCTTGTTGTTGCGGTAGAAGACGCCGACCTTGATCCCGTACACCTCGTGATAGCGGATCAGCTCCTCCTCCAGCAGCTCGCGCCGCTCCTTGGCGCCGGGGCGGCCCTCGGCGACGAGCTGGGCGAGGGCCGCGACGCGCGACGTGTCGTCGATGCGGTCGACGACGACGTTCTGTTGCTCCGCGGCCGCCAGACTCACGGCGAGCGGAAACCCCAGGGCGAGAAGAACGCCGGCCATGAGGATGATCAGCAGTGGCAGCAGTCGAGTACGCACCGGGCGTTACGGCTCCTGGTGCGCGGCCGGGACGACAAGCCGGTAACCGACGCCCCGCACCGTCTCGATCAGCGCCGGCATCCCGAGCTTGCCGCGCAGGGAGGCCACATGGACCTCCAGCGTGCGGCCCGTCCCTTCCCAACTGGTGCGCCACACCTCACTGATGATCTGCTCGCGGCCGAAGACGACGCCCGGCCGCTGCGCGAGCAGGGCCAGCAGGTCGAACTCCTTGCGGGTCAGCTGCACGGGCGTGCCGTCGACAGTGACCCGCCGGGTGGGCAGTTCGAGGGTGAGGCGTCCCAGCCGCTGAGCCGTGCCGGGCAGCGGCCCCGGCTCCTCGCCGCCCACGGTGCGCCGGCTGACGGCGTGGATACGGGCGAGCAGTTCGCCGGTGTCGTACGGCTTGACCACGTAGTCGTCGGCGCCGAGGTTGAGGCCATGGATCCGCGACCGGACATCGGCCCGCGCGGTCACCATGATCACCGGGGTAGCGGTGATCTTCCGGATCTTCCCGCAGACCTGGTAGCCGTCCTGGTCGGGCAGGCCGAGGTCGAGCAGCACCACGCCGAACGGTGTCCTGCCCACATTCGCGGCGGGCAGCAGCGCCTGGAGGGCCTCTTCCCCGCTGCGGGCATGGACCACCTGGAATCCGTGCTTGGCGAGCACGGCCGACAAGGCGGCGGCGACATGGTTGTCGTCCTCCACGAGCAGCAGTCTCACGGGCCCCCTCAGCGGTCGCGGTCGAGTCGAGTACGTATCTGGCATCCACGCTCATCGCGTCGTATCAGTCAAGTGTCTCCCCGTTATGCCGGGGTTTCCGTTACCTACCCGGTACTCCTCGCACTTCCTTCTTCGGAAGGTATGTCCGGTTGCGGCCGGATCGTTATGCTCAAGTTCAGCTCAGATGTAATGACGCTGATCGCAGTGCGTGACTATGGTCCTCCCCAACCGAGTGGGACGGAGCAAAAAGCCGATGAGCGGAGTGTCAGCGATCAAGGGCACCCAGGACGCCGTACGGGCGGCGGGCGATCTGGTCGTACTGAGCAACGTGAACAAGCACTTCGGCGCGTTGCACGTGCTCCAGGACATCGACCTGACCATCGCCCGTGGCGAGGTCGTGGTCGTGATCGGGCCTTCGGGGTCCGGCAAGTCCACGCTGTGCCGCACCATCAACCGCCTGGAGTCGATCGACTCGGGTTCGATCACGATCGACGGCAAGCCGCTGCCCGAGGAGGGCAGGGAGCTGGCGCGGCTGCGCGCCGATGTCGGCATGGTCTTCCAGTCGTTCAACCTCTTCGCGCACAAGACGGTGCTGGAGAACGTCATGCTGGGCCAGCTCAAGGTCCGCAAGACGGACAAGAAGACCGCTGAGAACAACGCGCGCTCGCTGCTGGACCGGGTGGGTGTCGGCTCGCAGGCGGACAAGTACCCCGCCCAGCTCTCGGGCGGCCAGCAGCAGCGTGTCGCCATCGCGCGGGCGCTGGCGATGGGGCCCAAGGTGATGCTCTTCGACGAGCCGACCTCGGCGCTCGACCCCGAGATGATCAATGAAGTCCTTGAGGTCATGCAGCAGTTGGCGCGCGACGGGATGACGATGGTCGTCGTCACCCACGAGATGGGCTTCGCCCGCTCCGCCGCGAACCGCGTCGTCTTCATGGCCGACGGCCGGATCGTCGAAGAGGCCACCCCCGACGCGTTCTTCAGCAACCCGCGCAGCGACCGCGCGAAGGACTTCCTGTCGAAGATCCTGCACCACTGAACCCCACGCACCACAGCACCACCTCGGTGAGCACCGGCCCCATCGGTATCGGGGCGTTGCTCACCGGATCGGCTGTTCGCGGCACTTCAGCACAGTTCTCGTACGGCTCGACAGCTGCGGTTTTACGGCTCATGGCTCACGGTTCCCCGCCTGTTTCGGCGGAACCTGTTCGTTCACGTCTCACCACGAGGGAAGTTCACGCATGAAGCTTCAGAAGGCAAGCGCGGCGGCCGCCGCCGCTCTGGTCCTCGCCCTGACCGCCACCGCCTGTGGTGGCGGCGGCAAGGACGGCAGCAGCGCCGGCAGCGCTGGCGACAAGATCACCATCGGCATCAAGTTCGACCAGCCCGGTATCGGTCTGAAGAAGCCGGACGGCACCTACGCCGGCTTCGACGTCGACGTCGCCACCTACGTCGCCAAGCAGCTGGGCTACGACGCCAAGAACATCATCTGGAAAGAGGCTCCCAGCGCCGAGCGCGAGAACCTGATCTCCAACGGTGACGTGAAGTTCGTCGTCGCGAGCTACTCGATCAACGACGAGCGCAAGAAGAAGGTCGACTTCGCCGGCCCGTACCTCCTCGCCCACCAGGACCTGCTGGTCCGCGCGGACGACAACTCCATCACCAAGGCTTCGGACCTGAACTCCAAGAAGCTGTGTTCGGTCACGGGCTCCACCTCGGCGCAGAACGTCCACGACAAGCTCGCGCCCAAGGCCGACCTCCAGGAGTTCGGTGGCTACTCCGAGTGCCTGACCGGCCTGCAGAACAAGGCCGTTGACGCCCTGACCACGGACGACTCCATCCTCGCGGGCTACGCCTCGCAGAAGGAGCTCCAGGGCAAGTTCAAGCTCCTGGGCCTCAAGCTCAGCGACGAGAACTACGGCATCGGCCTCAAGAAGGGCGACACCGAGCTGCAGAAGAAGATCAACGCCGCGCTGACCAAGATGGAGTCGGACGGTTCCTGGCAGAAGGCCGTGACCGCCAACTTCGGTCCCGCCGGATACAAGAACGAGCCTGCCCCGAAGATCACCGAAGGCAGCTGAGACCGCAGTGACGCGCCGCCGGCCCGGCCGGCGGCGCGTACCGAACAGCCAACCAGGGGAGAGCGCGGGGCATCGTGTTCGACTTTCTTGATTCCGGGCAGTACGACCTGCTCGGCGCCTTCTGGGTGACGGTGCAACTCACCCTCTACTCCGCAGCCGGTTCCCTCATATGGGGAACGCTGCTGGCCGGGATGCGTGTCAGTCCCGTGCCTCTCATGCGTGTCTTCGGCACCGGATACGTCAATCTGGTACGTAACACCCCACTGACGCTGGTCCTCATCGGCTGCTCGCTGGGGCTCTACCAGACCCTTGGAGTCACCCTCGGCGGCGGGGACTCCAAGTCCATCGGCTTCCGGCTGGCCGTACTGGGTCTGATCGCGTACACCGGCACCTTCGTCTGCGAGTCCCTGCGGTCCGGCATCAACACCGTGCCCGTCGGTCAGGCGGAGGCCGCCCGCGCCCTGGGGCTGAACTTCTTCCAGGTGCTGACCCTGATCGTGCTCCCCCAGGCGTTCCGGTCCGTCGTGGCGCCGCTGGCCAATGTGCTGATCGCCCTCACCAAGAACACCACGGTCGCCTCGGCGATCGGGGTCGCCGAGGCCTCGGCACTGATGAAGACCATGATCGAGAACGAAACCAGCGCGCTCTTCGCGGTCTTCGCGATATTCGCCTTCGGCTTCATCGTTCTCACCCTCCCGACCGGTCTGGTCCTGGGCTGGGTCAGCAAGCGAGTGGCGGTGAAGCGATGAGTGCCTCGTCCGTTCTTTATGACACCCCCGGTAAGCGCGCCAAGCGGCGCAACATCATCTACACGATCGTGTTCCTGGTGCTCTTCGCACTCGCCGCCTGGTGGGTGCTGGCCGCGATGGCCGAGAAGGACCAGTTGGCGTCCGAGAAGTGGAGCCCGTTCGTCACGGACTCCCGGGTGTGGACGACCTATCTGCTGCCGGGGCTGGGCAACACCCTCAAGGCGGCGGCCCTGTCCATCGTGATCGCGCTGCCGTTCGGTGCGCTGCTCGGTATCGGCAGGCTCTCCGACCACGCCTGGGTGCGGGTGCCCGTCGGCGTCGTGGTCGAGTTCTTCCGCGCGATCCCGGTGCTGCTGATGATGGTGTTCGGCGCCGCGCTGTACGTGCAGTTCAGCGATCTCTCGTCCGACATCAGGCCGCTGTACGCGGTGGTGACCGGCCTGGTCCTCTACAACGCCTCGGTCATCGCCGAGATCGTCCGGGCAGGCATCCTCACGCTGCCGCGCGGCCAGACCGACGCCGCTAAGGCGATCGGGATGCGCAAGGGCCAGACCATGTCGTACGTCCTGCTGCCGCAGGCGGTGACCGCGATGCTGCCCGCGCTGGTCAGCCAGCTGGTCGTGATCGTCAAGGACACCGCGCTGGGCGGCGCGCTGCTCGGATTCTCCGAGCTGCTCTCGCAGAACCGCGCGATCACCGCGAACTACGGCGCGAACACCATCGCGACGCTGGTCGTCATCGCCCTGATCTACATCGTTCTGAACTCCCTGCTCACCGCCTTCGCCGGGTGGCTGGAGAAGTGGCTGCGGCGCGGCAAGAAGAGCAGCGGGGAGGTTCCCCGCACCGGAGAGCCTCATACGGCCCACGGTCCGGGGCACACCGTGGACGGTGTACACGCCGCCTGAGACGGATGGGACGGGGGGTGCACGCACCGCCCAGCCCGTCGCTTGACGCGGGAACCCCCAGTGGGTTGCATACGTTCTGTGATCACACACCGGGCTCCTACCGCCCTTGACCGTATGACCGCACGGGCCGGAGGGGTCGCGCCGTGGACCCGGTGATCGTCGCCGGCGCGGGCCCCGTCGGGCTCGCGCTCGCCCTGGCACTCGCCGCCCAGGACGTCCCCTCCGTCGTTCTCGACGAAGGGGACGGTACGGACGCCCCCCGCCCGGCGCGTACCGCCATACTGCGCCCGGACACCGCCGCCCTGGTGGCCCGGCTCGGCTGCACCACCCTCCGTGACGAGGGGACCCGCTGGTCCGGCTGGCGCCTGATGCGGCGCAAGCAGCTGACCCGGGAGCTGCCGCTCGGCGAGGACGGCGACGGCTCACCGGCGCCTCTGCACATCCCCCAGCACGCCCTGTCGCACGGTCTGCGCGACGCCATCGCCGGGCAGGACCTGGTCCGTGTGATCACCGGCAGCCGGATCGACTCCCTGGAGCAGGACGGCCGTGGCGTCACCGTGCACACACGCGGCCCCGGCGCGACCTGGTGGCGCGGCAGCCATCTGGTGGGCTGCGACGGAGCCAGGTCCACGGTCCGCAAGCTGCTCGGCATCCGCTTTCCCGGGCGTACGGCGGTGGAACGGCACGCCGTCGCCGCGCTGCGCACCGATCTCCCCTGGCCCGGCGAGGCGCTGCTGCACCGGCAGCCGCCCTGGCGCGACGGTGGCGAGGAGGTGTCCGCCAGGCCCCTCTCCGACGGGGTGTGGCGGCTCGACTGGCTGCTGCCCTCCCGGGGCGAGTTGGTCACGCCCGACGCGCTGGTGGCCCGTTTGAGGGACACTCTGGCCGGCTGGTGCGGTGAGACCCCGCCGTACGAACTGCTCGACACCGGCGTCTACACGCTGCACCACCGGCTGGCCAGGCGCTGGCGCTCGGGCCGGGCCTTCCTCGCCGGGGACGCGGCCCATCTGCTCGGGGCGGTGGGCACCCAGGGGCTGGACGAGGGGCTGCGGGACGTCGGCAATCTCGCCTGGAAGGTGGCCGAGGACTGGCACCACGGGGCGTCGGAGATCCTGCTCGACAGCTACCAGGCCGAGCGGCGCACCGCTGTCGCCGCGCGGCTGCGGGCGGCCGATCAGTCGCTGCCGATACTGCGGGGCGGCGGCGGGCTGCGGACGTACATGCCCGGCGCCGCGCGCGGGCACGACACGCTGCTCGCCGACGGGCATCTCGGGAACGGGCCGCTGGGCGCGCCGCCGTCCTATCCGTACTCCCCCCTCGCTGCCCCGTACGCCGAGGCGCAGACCACGGTGGGGACGCCCCCCGGCGGGCCGGTCGCCGATGTGCGGGTGACCACGCCGGACGGCGCGACCGTACGGATCGGGGAGCGGTTCGGGCTCGGCCGGCTGCTGGTGGTGCTGGTCGCGCCGGGTACCGGGGTGTGGGACCGGCGGCACTGGCTGACCGCGGGGGTGATGCCCCGGCTCGCCGCGGCGGTGAACGCGCTGCCGGTACGGGCCGAGCTGCTGGTCGCCGAGGCGTATCCGGGCGCTTCCGCGCACAACGTGCTGCTCGTGCGGCCGGACGGGCATCTGGTGGCGGCCTTCGGCGGAGTGCGCCCTCTGGAGCTGTACGCGGCGGCGGACGCTGCGCGCGGGGGCACTCCGTCCGCCCACGCGGAGCCGGACGCGCCGGTAACTACCGACCGTACCGCGAACGTCAATTGACCGTCGCGGGCCCGCATGGTGTACTCCGAAGCGTGACCGACACCGATGTGCGCCTGTGGCGGAGGGTCCATATGGACCTGCTCCGCTATGCGGGCTGCGTGTGTCGCCCGTCCTGCTGATTTCGCCTCTGTTCTCTCCACGCGCTCGCCGCGCCGCATCGTGGCAGGGCGCGACCCCGCGAATTTCTCAGGACGGTCACCATGTCTGTTCCCGTACGTATTTCCGCGCCCGACGGAGCGGCTCCGGTCCCTGCGGCCTCCGGGCCCACCCCCGCCGAGCTGCTCGATTTCGTCCGCCGGACAGCCACCGACAGCGCGCTGGTCGCCTCGCTGCCTCTCGACCCGGAGGGCAGGACCTGGATCCGGCTCGACGGTCCCTCGGGCAGCGAGGCATGGCTGATCGGCTGGCCGCCGGGCACGGGCACCGGCTGGCACGACCACGGCGGCTCGCACGGAGCGTTCGCCACGGCCTCGGGCACCCTCAAGGAGGACTCGCTCGCGGCCCGGCTGCCCACCGAGGGGTGGAAGACCCTGGAACTGGCCGAGGGCATCGACCGCGAGCGCCGGCTGACAGCGGGCGAGAGCCGGGCGTTCGGCAAGCACCATGTACACGAGGTGCGCAATGAGTCCGGGGCCGAGCACGCCGTCTCCGTCCACGCCTACTTCCCGCCGCTGCCGCTGATGCGGCGCTACAGCCGCACGGGTGCGGTGCTCCGTCTTGAGCAGGTCGAGCGTCCCCAGGAGTGGCAGTGAGCGACCGGGTGGGGATCGACGAACTGCTGGAGCGGGTACGCGCGGACCTGGACCGTGTGGAACCCCGGGAGGCCCTCGCCGCGGCCGCCGCCGGAGCGCTGCTGGTGGATATCCGGTACGCCGCGCTGCGCGACCGTGACGGGCTGATCCCCGGCTCCCTCGTCGTCGAGCGCAACGAGCTGGAGTGGCGGCTCGATCCGCAGGGCAGCCATCGCGCGGCCGAGGCCACCGGCCACGATCTGCGGGTGGTGGTCATCTGCAACGAGGGGTACGCGTCCAGCCTCGCGGCGGCGTCCCTGCGACAACTGGGACTGCACCGCGCGACCGACCTCGTCGGAGGCTTCCAGGCGTGGAAGGCGGAGGGGCTGCCGGTATCGCGGTGAGCGCGACGCGGGCGCAGCATGCCGCCCGCCCGCCACGCACCGCCGTATCCGTGCATGAAGCCCGCGTACGGGAACGGACCGGCATCCGGTGTGGGGCAAGCCCCGCCCTCGCGGTACGGAAGGCACCGCCCCCAGGTGCAGCGGGCGCGCGGCCCCCGTCCGGGTCCCCCGGACTCTTTCTGCTCCCAGATCCTCCAGGCCCTTATGATCCCGAGTCCTCCAAGCTCTCCGGTCCTTCTGCTCCTCTAGTAGAGGTTCTCGTCCAGTCCCTCGGTATCCTCCCCCTCTTCTTCCAATGCCTGTCTGACCACACGCAGTGCCATGCCCTCCGGATAGCCCTTGCGGGCCAGCATTCCCGCGAGCCGCCGCACCCGCCGGTCGCGCTCCAGACCACGGGTGGTGCGGAGTTTGCGGGCGACCAGCTCACGGGCGGTGGCTTCCTCCCGGTCGGAGTCGAGCTGCCCGACCGCCTCGTGGATCAGAGCGGCGTCCACCCCTTTCGTACGCAGCTCCCGCGCGAGGGCGCGCCGGGCAAGGCCCCGGCCGTGATGCCGGGACTCCACCCAGGCGTCCGCGAACGCCGCGTCGTCGATCAGCCCCACATCCTCGAAACGGGAGAGCACCTCCTGCGCGATGTCCTCGGGGATCTCCCGTTTCTCCAGCGCGTCCGCCAGTTGTCTACGGGTGCGGGGGGTCCCGGTGAGC
The DNA here is from genome assembly GCF_044752945.1 of Streptomyces sp. NPDC088554. Taxonomy (NCBI): domain Bacteria; kingdom Bacillati; phylum Actinomycetota; class Actinomycetes; order Kitasatosporales; family Streptomycetaceae; genus Streptomyces; species Streptomyces sp. NPDC088554. The sequence goes on from NZ_JBIVMF010000029.1 coordinate 36,725, forward strand.
AGGCGCAAACAGATCGCCCGCGCCCGCTCCGCCGGATCCTGGGGCGACAGCTCCTGCTCGGCCCTCGACGAGTCGGAGTCGCCGCCCGGCTTCTCTGTTCGCCGCCTCTTTGCGTAAGGCACGGTCCGAACTAGCTCTTGGCCGTTGCCGCCCTGGCCGGCTTGGCCTTGGCGGCGGGGGCGGGCACGGCCTTCAGCGGGTCCCCTGCCGAGGCTGTGGCGACGGCCGCGTCCGGACCGGGCTCGGCTCCGGCCGCCTCCGGCTTGACCCCGATCCCGAGCTTCTCCAGGATCTTCTTCTCGATCTCATTGGCGAGATCGGGGTTGTCCTTGAGGAAGTTGCGGGAGTTCTCCTTGCCCTGACCGAGCTGATCGCCCTCGTACGTGTACCAGGCGCCGGCCTTCCGTACGAAGCCGTGCTCCACGCCCATGTCGATCAGACCGCCCTCGCGGCTGATTCCGTGGCCGTAGAGGATGTCGAATTCGGCCTGCTTGAAGGGCGGTGCGACCTTGTTCTTGACGACCTTGACGCGGGTGCGGTTACCGACGGCTTCGGTGCCGTCCTTCAGCGTCTCGATACGACGGATGTCGAGACGCACCGAGGCGTAGAACTTGAGCGCCCGGCCACCGGTCGTGGTCTCCGGCGAGCCGAACATCACACCGATCTTCTCGCGGAGCTGGTTGATGAAGATCGCGGTGGTCTTGGACTGGTTGAGCGCGCTGGTGATCTTCCGGAGCGCCTGGCTCATCAGCCGTGCTTGCAGACCCACGTGCGAGTCACCCATCTCGCCCTCGATCTCCGCGCGTGGCACCAGAGCCGCGACGGAGTCGATGACGATCAGGTCGATCGCACCGGAGCGGACCAGCATGTCCACGATCTCCAGCGCCTGCTCGCCGTTGTCCGGCTGGGACAGCAGCAGGCTGTCGATGTCGACGCCGAGCTTCTTCGCGTACTCCGGGTCGAGGGCGTGTTCGGCGTCCACGAAGGCCACCGAGCCGCCGAGCCGCTGCGCGTTGGCCACGGCGTGCAGCGTCAGAGTCGTCTTTCCGGAGGACTCCGGTCCGTACACCTCCACCACTCGGCCGCGCGGCAGACCGCCGACGCCGAGAGCGACGTCCAGCGCGGTCGACCCGGTGGGGATGACCTCGATGGGCTCGTTCGGCCGGTCGCCCAGGCGCATCACCGCGCCCTTTCCGAATTGCCGTTCAATCTGTGCGAGAGCGGCGTCCAACGCCTTCTCGCGGTCGGTTCCTGCCATGGGTTCCACCCGATTTGCTTGAGTCGATCGCTTCACGTCGATGACGCTATCCCCTGCCACTGACAACGCGTCCCGACGCCCTCCCGGCCTGTGGACAACTTCGGACGGTCGCCCCCGGGCACACCCGCCACGCCACCACACATCCACGCCGGCCGGCCCCGGGAAACACCGCCCGCCACCCCATGAGAATAGATGTTCGATTTCAGTGTCAAGCGCATCCCTCCGCGGACTCGCCGTGTCGCGCCCGCACCGGACGGAGCTCCGGACGAGGCGCGGTCGGCGACCGAAGGCTCTTAAACTGGGGCGTACTGGTGAACGACCGCTGAAAGGTGGGTCCGACCGTGGAGCCAAGCGAGATCGCCGAGGTTCTGAACCGTCCGCTCAGCCAGGAGCTCCTGGCCCGCGACCTGACCCGACTGGCCTACGTCGCCAAGGACGGCACCCCCCGGGCCATCCCGATCGGGTTCGTCTGGAACGGCTCGGAAATCGTTATGTGCACATCGAAGAACGCCCCGAAGCTACCGGCCCTGCGCCGCAATCCGACGGTCGCCCTGACGATCGACACCGAGGTGCATCCGCCGAAGATCCTGCTCATCCGCGGCCGGGCGGGGCTGGATACCGTCGAGGGCATCCCTGACGAGTACTTTCAGGCGAGCGGCAGCTACAAGATGACGCCCGAGCAACGGGTCGAGTGGGAGGCCGGCGTCCGCTCGCTCTACAACGGAATGGTCCGGATCGTCGTGACCCCGACATGGGCGAAGCTGATCGACTTCGAGACGACCCTCCCGAGCGCGGTCGAGGAACTGATCCGGCAGCGGGACGAACGTCAGCACGCCTGAACACCGCGGTGTCATGGCTCACGCCCGGCTCAGGACCGTCCGCCATCGCCTCCGCGCAGCCGCCGCAGCTGCGCCAGGAGCGGGACGGGGCCGCGCGGCCTGCGGCCCCGCACCATCGGGTCGTCCATCACGTCGTACCGCTTCACATACGCCCCGAGGAAGGCCTGGAGCGTGGCGATCGCCGGGATCGCGATCAGCGCGCCGACCGCGCCCAGTAGCGCCGTACCGGCGACGACCGAGCCGAAGGCCACGGCAGGATGGATGTCGACGGTCCTGGCGGTCAGCTTCGGCTGGAGCATGTAGTTCTCGAACTGCTGGTAGATCACCACGAAACCGAGCACCCACAGCGCGTACCAGGGGGCGACCGTGAAGGCGATCAGCATCGGCAGGGCACCCGCCAGATAGGTGCCGATGGTCGGGATGAACTGGGAGACCAGCCCGACCCACACCGCGAGCACCGGGGCGTACGGCACGCCGAGGATCTCCAGCAGGATGTAGTGGGCGGCACCGGAGATGAGCGCCATCAGCCCGCGTGAGTAGAGATACCCGCCGGTCTTGTCGACCGCGATCTCCCAGGCGCGCAGCACCTCGGCCTGCCGGGCGGGCGGGAGCACGGAGCAGAGCCCGCGCCGCAGCCGGGGGCCGTCCGCGGCGAAGTAGAACGAGAACAGGAAGATCGTCAACAGCCGGAACAGCCCGCCCAGCACGGTGGTGGAGACGTCGAGGACGCCGGTCGCGCTGTTCTGCACGTACCTCTGCAACCAGTCGGAGTGCAGCAGGCTGTCCTGGACCTCGACCCTCGACAGTTCCGTACGGAAGTTCTCGTTGATCCAGTTGATCACCGAGTCCAGATACTCCGGGAAGGACTCGACCATGTCGATGATCTGACTCGCCAGTATCGAGCCGAGCATCACGACAAAGCCGACGCTCACGACCAGCACACCGAAGAAGACGAGGAAAGTGGCGAGTCCTCGCCGCAGACCGCGGTCCGCCATCCGGCCGACGGCGGGCTCCACCGCCAGCGCCAGGAAAAAGGCGATCAGCACATTGATCAGCAGTCCGATGAGCTGATGAAACGCCCAACTGCCCAGCTGGAAACAGGCGACGAGCGCCAGCGCCAGGACCATGGCACGCGGCAGCCACCGGGGCATCCGGACCTGACCGGCGCCGCCGTCCCCCGGGCTGATTGGCCCCGGCACGGGAGGCGCGGCCTGTGGAGGGACCGTGGGCGGGGCCGACGGGGGCGTGTCCGGTGCGGTGTTGTCTGTCGCTGCCACGGATCAAGTCTGGCCTACGGCACGGACATCGGGTCCCGCAGCCTCGTCAGCGCTTCTCCGCCGGAACGCCCACAGCCGAACAGACCGCGCGCCAGACGTCCTTGGCCTCCCAGCCGGCGTCGAGCGCCTCGTGCACCGTACGGCCGCCCAGCTCGGTCATCACATGGTCACGGGCGAAGGAATCCGCGTAGGCCGCACCGAAGTGGTCCGCCATCCGCTCCCAGAAAATCGTCAACCGCATGCCCTCAGTATCCCGCCCCTGAGAGTGCAGCCGGGCCCGTCCCCCTTGCTCCCGGCCGTTTGCGCCCTACGGTCGGAACATGGCTGGCACCGCAGGATCCACCGCGTCCCCCCTCTCCCGCGCCGAACACTTCGTCTGGCTGACCGCCCGGGTGCTCGAACAACGTCTGTTCGCCCACCACTTCCTGAACGGCGGGACGGGCGGGGGAGAGGAAGCCGTCGAGGCCGCGCTCACCGCGTACCGCGAGGAGGACGGCGGGTACGGACACGGTCTCGAACCCGATCTGCGCGGCCCCGTCAGCCAGCCCCTCCACACCGCGCACGCGCTGCGGGTCCTCGACTCCATCGGACGCTGCGACGGGCCCCGGGTGGAACGGATCTGCCGCTATCTGACCGCCGTGTCGACCCCGGAGGGAGCGCTGCCCGCGTTCCATCCCTCCGCTCGGGACTATCCATTCGCGCCCTTCCTGCCGGTCGTCGACGACCCGCCGGGCGAACTGCTCGCGACGGGCCCGGTGGTCGGGCTCCTGCACCGCAACGAGGTATGGCACGCCTGGCTCTTCCGGGCCACCGACTTCTGTTGGGCCGCCGTCGCAAACCTGGCGAAGTCACATCCGTACGAGATCCAGGCCGCGGTCGCCTTCCTGGACGGCGTCCCCGACCGGGCGCGGGCCGAGACGGCGGCGGACCGGCTCGGCCGGCTGGTACGGGACCAGGGGCTGGCGGTACTGGATCCCGGGCGCCGCGCGGAGCACCCCGTACCACCGGGGTACGCGCCGGGTGAGCACCACTTTCCGCACGACTACGCGCGCGTGCCCCAGTCCCTGGCCCGCCGCTGGTTCACGGACGGCGAGATGGAGCGGTCGCTCGACTTCCTCGCCGGTCAGCAGCTGTCGGACGGCGGCTGGCCGGTCACCTGGCGCGAGTGGGCGCCGGGGACCTCACTGGAGTCCCGGCCGATCGTCACCATCGAGGCGCTGCGGATCCTGCGGGCCCATGGCCGGGGGGGGGGGGGGGGCCCCCCCCCCCCCCCCCCCCCCCCCCCCCCCCCCCCCCCCCCCCCCCCCCCCCCCCCCCCCCCCCCCCCCCCCCCCGCCCCCCCCCCCCCGT
>NZ_JBIVMF010000029.1:41455-67217 GCF_044752945.1 Streptomyces sp. NPDC088554
GCCGGCCCCGGGGGGGGTGGGGGCGCGGGGCACCCCCGTGGTGCCCGGCCCTATGGGCGCCCGGGGGGGGGGGGGGCCCCGGGGGGCCCGGGGGGGGGGGGGGGGCCCCCCCCCCCCCCCCCCTCGCCCGCACCCCCGCCGTGACCACCACCGCCGCGGCCACGACCACCAGGAACGGAGCGCGCAGGACCAGCGCGAGCGCCGCCGCCGCGAGCCCCGCGCCCCGGGCGTCCAGGACGAGTGCGCCCTGCGCGCTGAAGGTCTGCTGCGCGGTGAGGGCGGCGAGCAGGGCCACCGGCAGCAGGGCCGACAGCCGCTGGACGAGCGGGCGCTCCAGCACCCCGGCGGGGACGAGCAGCCCCAGCAGCTTGACGAGGTAACAGCTGACGGCGGTCAAACCGATCGCGATCCAGATGTTCACCGGCCGGCCCCCTCGTCACCGTCGGCCGGTCCTCGGCCGGCCGGCCTACGGCCCGCGCACCACAGGACGAGGGGGGCCGCCAGAGCCGCGACCAGCACCGGCACACCGGCGGGCAGCACCGGCAGCGCGCCGAGTCCCAGCACCACCGCGAGCCCCGCGACCGCCCGCTCGGTGGCGGTACGGAGCATGGGCGCGAGCAGCGCGAGGAAGACGGCGGGACCCGCCCCGTCGAGCCCCCACGCGTCCGTGTCTCCGAGCGCCTCCGCACCCAGCGCTCCGGCCAGGGTGGTGAGGTTCCAGAGCACGTACAGCGAGAGCCCGGTGACCGTGAAGCCGATACGGGCGGCGCGCCGGGTGGGCTGGGCGAGGGCGACGGCCGCGGTCTCGTCGATCACCCACTGGGCGGCCAGCGGGCGTACGGGCCCCGGCAGCCGCAGCAGCTGGGAGAGCCGCAGCCCGTAGAACGTGTTGCGCACCCCCAGGAAGAACGCGCCCGCCGCGGCCGTGAGCGGATTGCCGCCCGCCGCGAGCGCGCCGACGAGCGCGAACTGCGAGGCTCCGGTGAAGACCAGCAGGCTGAGCGCGCAGGTCTGCGCCACGGTCAGGCCCGCGCCCGCCGAGGTGACACCGAAGGCGAAGCCGGAGAGCCCTACGGCGACGCCCACGCCCAGGGCGTCCCGTACGACGGCGGAATCCGGTTTGGATACGGGGGCAGGCCCTGCCGGGTTTCCCCCGGGGGCGCCTGCCGGTATGTCCGCGGAAGCGGACGCTGTCTGTTCTGCCACGTCCCGGACAGTACGCGCGCGTGCCCGTTCCGGTCTTGTACGTTCTTTCGTTCGGGTTCTCCCCCGGCATCCGCCCGCTGCGGTACCCGTGAGTCAACCCCCGCCCGGCGCCCGTTCCCTGCGGTAGGCGCCCGGCGGCACGCCGACGATCCTGGTGAAGTGCCCCTCCGCAAGGTGTCCACGGCGAGCGCGTTGCCCTCGTCGGCGACGCGCAGCACCTGGTGGACGAGCCGGGCGGGTACGGGTCCTCGACCACCGGAGCCGGAAGCCGGGCGACGCCGCCCGTGATCGCCGCGATCACGAAACTCCCGTGGGTGTGCCGCAGCAATCTCTTGCCGACGTAGCGCGCCGCAACAGGTCCACGCCGGGCAGGCCGGGGTGGCGCCAGTGCCGCGCCTGCTCCCGGTCCGCCATGCCTCCGTTCCGCGTGCTGCCGCCGCTCCGCGAATCTGCGTACTTCCGCCGCTCCACGACCATTTCCGCAGGTCCGGGCGTTTGTCAGTGGTGGGGTGCACGATGGGGGACATGGCAGGGACCGCACTCGACTCCTTCTCCCCCGCGACCCGTGGCTGGTTCACGGGGGCCTTCTCCGCGCCGACCCCGGCACAGGAGGGGGCCTGGCGCGCCATCGCGGAGGGCTCGGACGTGCTGGTCGTGGCCCCGACCGGCTCCGGGAAGACGCTGGCCGCGTTTCTCGCCGCCCTCGACCGGCTGGCCTCGGCCCCGCCGCCCGCGGAGGCGAAGAAGCGCTGCCGGGTGCTGTACGTATCACCGCTCAAAGCGCTCGCGGTCGATGTCGAGCGCAATCTGCGCAGCCCCCTCACCGGAATCCGGCAGGAGTCCGCCCGCCGTGGACTGCCGGAGCCGGAGGTGCGGGTCGGGATCCGCTCGGGCGACACCCCGGCCGCCGAGCGACGGTCGATGGCCACGAAGCCGCCGGACATCCTGATCACCACCCCCGAGTCGCTCTTCCTGATGCTCACCTCCTCGGCCAGGGACGCCCTCACCGGGATCGAAACGGTGATCCTGGACGAGGTGCACGCCGTCGCCGGGACGAAGCGGGGCGCCCATCTCGCCCTGTCCCTGGAGCGGCTGGACGAGCTGCTGCCGCGCCCGGCCCGCCGGATCGGGCTGTCGGCGACGGTACGTCCGGTGGAGGAGGTCGCCCGCTATCTGTCGCCACAACGGCGGGTCGAGATCGTCCAGCCGCCCTCCGGCAAGGAGTTCGATCTCTCCGTGGTCGTCCCGGTCGAGGATCTGGGCGAGCTGGGCGGCTCCCCCGTATCGAACTCCCCCCGGTCGAACTCGCCCGCGCCGGGTTCCCTGGGGCCGGATTCCCCCGGGCCGCAGGCCGACGGCGCGGAGAAGCCCTCGATCTGGCCGCATGTGGAGGAGCGGATCGCCGATCTCGTCCAGGCACACCGCTCCACGATCGTTTTCGCCAACTCCCGTCGGCTGGCCGAGCGGCTGTGCAACCGGCTGAACGAGATCGCGTACGAACGCGCGACGGGGAGCTCCTTCGACCCGGCCGGCGCCCCCTCCGTCCTGCCCACGTCGCCCGTCCCCGCCGAGATCATGGCCCAGTCGGGCGCGGCCAGGGGCGCGCCCGCCCTGCTGGCCCGCGCGCACCACGGCTCGGTCTCCAAGGAGCAGCGCGCCCAGGTCGAGGAGGACCTCAAGGCGGGCCGGCTGCCCGCGGTCGTGGCCACCTCAAGCCTGGAACTGGGCATCGACATGGGGGCGGTGGATCTGGTCATCCAGGTCGAGTCGCCGCCCTCGGTCGCCTCCGGCCTCCAGCGGGTCGGCCGCGCCGGTCACCAGGTGGGCGCGGTCTCCACGGGCGTCGTCTTCCCGAAGTACCGGGGCGATCTGGTGCAGGCCGCCGTGGTCACCGAGCGGATGCGCAGCGGATCCATCGAGGCGCTGCACGTGCCCGCCAACCCGCTGGATGTGCTGGCCCAGCAGCTGGTCGCCATGGTGGCGCTGGACACCAGACAGGCCGACGACCTGCTCGACCTGGTCCGCCGTGCCGCGCCGTTCGCCTCGCTGCCCGAGTCGGCCTTCACCTCGGTGCTGGACATGCTCGCCGGGCGCTATCCCTCCGACGCCTTCGCGGAGCTGCGTCCGCGGGTGGTCTGGGACCGCGTCACCGGTACGGTCACGGGCCGCCCCGGAGCGCAGCGCCTCGCCGTCACCTCGGGCGGCACGATCCCCGACCGAGGTCTCTTCGGCGTCTTCCTCGTGGGGAGCGACCCCAAGAAGGGCGGCGGCCGCGTCGGCGAGCTGGACGAGGAGATGGTGTACGAGTCCCGGGTGGGTGATGTCTTCACCCTGGGCACCTCGTCCTGGCGTATCGAGGACATCACCCGCGACCGCGTCCTGGTCTCCCCCGCCCCGGGCGCCCCCGGGCGGCTCCCGTTCTGGAAGGGCGACCAGCTGGGCCGCCCGCTGGAGCTGGGCCGGGCCGTGGGCGCGTTCCTGCGCGAGGTCGGTTCACTCCCCGAGGAGGACGCCCGGCGGCGGCTGACGGCCGCGGGGCTGGACGCCTGGGCCGCCGGGAATCTGCTGTCGTACCTGGACGAGCAGCGCCGGGCCTGCGGTCATGTCCCCGACGACCGGACCATCCTCGTCGAGCGGTTCCGCGATGAGCTGGGCGACTGGCGCGTGGTCGTCCACTCCCCCTTCGGGGCTCAGGTGCACGCTCCGTGGGCGCTTGCGCTCGGGGCCCGGCTCGCCGAGCGGTACGGCATGGACGCGCAGGTCATGCATGCCGACGACGGCATTGTGCTGCGGCTCCCCGACGCCGATCTGATGGGTCTCGACCTGCTGGACGGCGAGCGGGACCGGCCGGGCTCCGTCCTTGACGGCGAGCAGGCCCCTCTCGGCGCGGCGGACATCGCCTTCGACGGGGGCGACATCCGCGGGATCGTCACCGACCAGGTGGGCGGCTCCGCGCTCTTCGCCTCCCGCTTCCGGGAGTGCGCGGCGCGGGCCCTGCTGCTGCCGCGCCGCAGCCCCGGCAAGCGCACCCCGCTCTGGCAGCAGCGCCAGCGCGCCGCCCAGCTCCTCCAGGTGGCGAGCGAGTTCGGATCGTTCCCCATCGTGCTGGAGGCGGTGCGGGAGTGCCTCCAGGATGTCTTCGACGTCCCCGGTCTCGTCGAGCTGATGGGCGACATCGAGTCCCGCCGGGTCCGGCTGATCGAGGTCACCACCACCGAGCCCTCGCCCTTCGCCCGCTCCCTGCTCTTCGGGTACGTCGCCCAGTTCCTGTACGAGGGCGACTCCCCCCTCGCGGAGCGCCGGGCCGCCGCCCTGTCCCTGGACTCGCGGCTGCTGGCCGAGCTGCTGGGCCAGGCCGAGCTGCGCGAGCTGCTCGACCCGGAGGTCCTCACCGAGCTGGAGCGGGAGTTGCGGTGGCTCACCGAGGACCGCCGGGTCAAGGACATCGAGGGCGTCGCCGACCTGCTGCGGGTCCTCGGCCCGCTGACGGACGGCGAGCTGGCCGAGCGCGGCGCGCGGGCCTCCTGGCCCGAGGAACTGGCCACGGCCCGCCGCGCGATCAGGGTACGGATCGGCGGAGCCGATCACTGGGCGGCGATCGAGGACGCGGGCCGGCTGCGGGACGCCCTGGGCACGGCGCTGCCGGTGGGCGTCCCCGAGGCGTTCACCGAGCCGGTCAAGGACCCCCTGGGCGATCTCCTGGCCCGCCACGCCCGTACCCACGGCCCCTTCACCTCGTCCACGGCCGCCGGACGGTTCGGTCTCGGCACGGCGGTCACGGACGGCGCCCTCCAGCGACTCGCCGCGAGCGGCCGGGTCGTCCAGGGCGAGTTCCACCCCTCCGGCATCGGCCAGGAGTGGTGCGACGCCACCGTGCTGCGTCGGCTGCGTCGCCGTTCCCTGGCCGCGCTGCGCCAGGAGCTGGAGCCGGTGCCGCCCGCCGCCCTGGCTGCGTTCCTGCCGCAGTGGCAGCATCTGAGCGGCGACACCCTGCGCGGCATCGACGGGCTCGCCCGCGCGATCGAGCAGCTCCAGGGGGCTCCCGTGCCCGCGTCGGCGCTGGAGAAGCTGATCCTCCCGTCCCGCGTCTCCGACTACACCCCCGCGCTCCTGGACGAGCTGACCACCACGGGCGAGGTGCTGTGGGCCGGGGCGGGCGCCCTGCCCGGCAAGGACGGCTGGCTCTCGCTGTATCCCGCCGACGCCGCACCGCTGCTGCTCCCGCCGCCACGCCCCCTGGAGCCGACCTCCCTCCACGAATCGGTCCTGACCACCCTCACCGGCGGCTACGGCCTGTTCTTCCGGCAGATCGCCGACCAGGTCCGCGCCACCACCCACCCCGAGGCGACCGATCCGCAGCTGGCCGACGCCGTCTGGGAGCTGGCCTGGTCCGGCCGGCTGACCAACGACACCCTGGCGCCGCTGCGCTCGCTGCTCGGCTCCGGCCGCACCGCGGGCTCCACGGCCCACCGCGCTCGCCGCCCGGTCCCCCGCGGGCGGTACGGCACGCCCGCGCCCAGAGCCGCTTCCCGTACGGGCCCGCCGACGGTCAGCGGCCGCTGGTCGCTGCTCCCCGCCCCGGAGCCGGAGCCCACACACCGCGCCCACGCGCTGGCCAGGACCCTCCTCGACCGGCACGGTGTGGTGACCCGTGGCGCGGTCGCGGCCGAAGGCGTGGCGGGCGGCTTCTCCGCGACGTACCGCGTGCTGTCCGCCTTCGAGGACAGCGGGCAGGCCCGGCGCGGCTATGTCGTCGAGGGGCTGGGCGCCGCCCAGTTCGCCATGGACGGCGCGGTCGACCGGCTGCGCGCGACGGCGACGGCCCGGGACCGGGCGCAGTCGCCTCCCGTGCCCCACGCCGTGGTCCTGGCCGCGGCCGACCCTGCCAACGCGTACGGCGCCGCGCTCGCCTGGCCGGAGCCCCCGGCCGGGGCGGGCCACAAGCCGGGCCGGAAGGCGGGTTCGCTGGTCGTGCTGGTCGACGGGGAGCTGACGCTCTACATGGAGCGCGGCGGCAAGACGCTGCTCGCCTGGGCGACGGACCCGGAGGACCCCGCGCTCCGGGCCGCGGCCTCGGCCCTGGCGGGCTCGGCCCGCGCGGGAGCGCTGGGCACGGTCACCGTGGAGCGGGCCAACGGCTCCTCTGCGCTGACATCCCCCCTGGGCCGTGCCCTTGAGTCCGCCGGCTTCCACGCCACCCCCAGGGGGCTGCGTCTGCGCGCCTGAGACACCCGAGCCACATCCCGCACATCATGGAGGGCATGCCCGAAGGAGACACCGTCCGGCAGACCGCCCAGCGCCTGCACACCGCGCTCGCCGGGCACCCGCTGACCCGTTTCGACCTGCGGGTCCCCCGGTTCGCGACCGCCGACCTCACCGGCCGGACCGTCCTGGACGTCACCCCGCGCGGTAAACACCTGCTCACCCGTATCGAAGGCGGCCTCACTCTCCACTCCCATCTGCGTATGGACGGCTCGTGGAAGGTCTACGCCCCGGACGAGCGCTGGCGCGGTGGTCCCGCGCATCAGATCCGGGCCGTTCTCGGCACCGCCGGACACACCGCGGTCGGCTACCGCCTCCCCGTCCTGGAGCTGCTGCGCACCGGCGACGAGGAGCGGGTGGTCGGCCATCTCGGCCCCGATCTGCTCGGCCCCGACTGGGATCCGGTTCTCGCTCTGCGCAATCTGCTGGCCGCCCCCGCCCGGCCCCTCGGGGAGGCCCTGCTCGACCAGCGCAATCTCGCCGGGATCGGCAATGTCTTCAAGTCCGAGACCTGCTTCGCCGTGCGGGCGACCCCCTGGCTCCCCATCGGCGAACTCCCCGAGCCCGAGCGCCTGGTCATCGCGGCCAAGAAACTGCTCGAAGCCAACCGGAACCGACCGGGCTCCGGGCGGCGCTTGTACGTGTACGGCCGCGCGGGCCGCCCCTGCCCCCGCTGCGGCACCCCCATCCGTACGACCGACCAGGACGGACGCCCCGTCTACTGGTGCCCGCGGTGCCAGTCGGGCCCCTCGCGCTGACAGCCCGCGTCCGGGCGGCGCCGTGACGCCGCCACATGCACGGGCAGCAGGCTCAGCCCCCATCCGCCCGCCGCCACCGCCCCCTCCACCAGCCCGGTGTGCTCGGGCTCCAGCGCGAGCCGCAGCACGGCCCACCACCACACCCCGCCCAGCGCGAGAGCCGGCAGAGGGGTCCATCGCCGTACCATGGCTGCCTCCCTCCGACCGACGCTAGCCCCGCACGATCACGCGCCGGGAGGGCGCATCGGACGTACAGGAGACGCGCGGGGGATGCGCACCCGGCGTGCGGGTCTCCCGAGTGGTGAACAGCGCCCGCCTCCGCGCCCCTGCCGGGCGCCGGGCACCGCCTCTTCGGCAGTCTCCCCCGCCGCCACGCCCACCGCATCCAGAACAATCGCATCCAGAACAAGCCCCGAGCGGGACGTTCCCGGCGGCCACCGGAAGCGGACGACTTTCGAGCGAGGTTCCGCGCTTCCCCCATGCCCCCGGCACCCCGGCGCTCCACCCCGCGCCTCTCGACGCCTGTCCGCTCCGGACCGGGTCCTGACTAAGCGCTCTCCGCCTGGAACATCCACGCGTGCTTCTCCAGATCCGCGGTCACCTGGATCAGCACATCCTGCGTCACCGGATCCGGCTCGTCGGTCACCTTGACCCGTTCCCGCATCCGCGTGACCACCGCGCCGAGCGCGTCCACCAGGATCCGTACCGCGTCCACGTCCTTGATCCACCCCGGGGGTACGGCGCCGATCGCGCTCGTCGCCGCCACCGTCGCGGCCCGCCCGTCCGGCGTCACCCCGATCGCCGACGCCCGTTCCGCGACCGTGTCCGAGTGCTGCCGCGCCGTGGCCACCACTTCGTCGAGCTGAAGGTGTACGGACCTGAAGCGCGGCCCGACGATGTTCCAGTGGACCTGCTTGGCCACCAGCGAGAGGTCCACCAGATCCACGAGTGCGCCCTGCAACGCCTCGCCCACCCGCTTCAGGTCCGCCTCGGACAGGGAACTCCTCACGACAGACATCCGTGCCTCCAGTCGCTTCACAGCTTCCCCCCACCATCCCCCACCATGACACAAATGGAATAAAACGGTCACTCTGGGGCAGGCACGACAAAGCCCCGACCGGTACAAGACCGGTCGGGGCTCACATCAAAGCTTCCGAAACCGAAACCCCAAGCCCTGCGGCTCAGGCGGCGACGACATCCACCGCCTCCGCAGGCGCCTTGATCGTCACCCGCTCCGTCGGCACTCCGGCCACCGACGTCACAGAGACGGAATTGAGCATGGGGCGTACTGGCGCAGGCAACGGCTCGTTCGCCGCCGCCGACGCGGCCAGCTCCGCCAGTGACAGTTCGTCGCTCACTTCACGCATGAGCTCTGACATCCGTACGTCAAGCGCGTCGCAAATCGCGGAGAGCAGCTCGGAGGATGCCTCCTTCTGCCCCCGCTCCACCTCGGAGAGATAGCCGAGCGAGACTCGGGCGGACGAGGAGACTTCGCGCAGAGTACGGCCCTGGCGCTGGCGCTGCCGACGCAGCACGTCACCCAGCAGGCGACGGAGCAGAATCATCGGTGGCTCCCTCCTCGGACCGCGTAGCCGCATCCTTCACGCCCCACCGTACCGCCTTGCGCTGCGGCCGTGCGGGGAGCGATGTCGTGTTCACTCAGGGCTGCAAACATCAAGTCCCCCCGTTCTGTTCCGTATCCTGTGCCCGCCCGTTCCCGGACAGTTCGCCGAGGAGCAGTCCGAGTACGCTCCGTACACTCTCTTTACGGATGTCCGCCCGGCCGCCGTTCAACCGCAGCTCGGCCACTTTCCCCACACCTTCGGGTCCCGCGACCGCCACGTACACGGTGCCGACCGGCCGCCCGTCCTGTGGATCGGGGCCCGCGACCCCCGTCGTCGCCGCGCCCCAGTCGGCGCCGAGCGTCCGCCGTATCCCGGCCGCCATCTGGCGCGCGACCTCGGCGTCGACCGCGCCGCGCTCCTCCAGAAGGGGCCCGTCGACGCCCAGGACGTCCCGTTTGAGGTCCGTCGCATAGGCCGTCACGGACCCGCGGAAGCTCCGGGACGCGCCGGGGACCGCCGTCAGCTCCGCGGCCACCAGGCCGCCGGTCAGGGATTCCGCGACGGCCAGTGTGCTGCCGCGCTCCGCCAGGGCCTCCAGCACCCGGGCCGCGCGGATCTCCACCGCGCCCTCCCCGGCCGGACCCCCCGCGTCGTTCACCGCGCGGACTCCGCCTCGGCGCGCTCCGCCGCGAGCCCCTGACGCCGCAGGACGATCGCCTGCCGTACGTAGTCGAGCCCCGTGAGCACCGTCAGCGCGACGGCGACGGCCATGACCCAGAAACGCAGCGTGGCCAGCGGCCCGGTCAGCGCCAGTACGTACATCCCCACGGCCACACCCTGCGCCAGGGTCTTCACCTTGCCGCCCCGGCTGGCCGGGATGACCCCGTGCCGGATCACCCAGAAACGCATCAGCGTGATCCCGAGTTCACGGAAAAGGATGACGCCCGTCACCCACCACGGCAGATCACCGAGGGCGGAGAGACAGATCAGCGCCGCCCCCATGATCGCCTTGTCCGCGATGGGGTCGGCGATCTTCCCGAAGTCGGTGACCAGGTTGTACGTACGGGCCAGATGGCCGTCGAAGACATCGGTGATCATGGCGACGGCGAAGGCCGCCCAGGCCCAGGCCCGCCACACGGGGTCGAACCCGCCGTCCTGGAGCAGCAGCAGGACGAATCCGGGCACCAGCAGCAGCCGGACCATGGTGAGGATATTGGCGATGTTCCACAGGCTGGCCTGGTTGACCGCGGCAGCCCCCAGCTTGCCCCCGGGCGCCGCCTTCACTCCCGCGACGCCGGTCCCTTCGGGCACCGGGCTCCCACCCGCACCACCGGCAGAATCCGTCGCTCTCCCGGCCGGCGGCTTCCCGCCCACACCACCAGACACCGAGTCGGCGCCGGCGCCACCCTGCACCGGCGTCGCGCCGCCGCCCGCCGCGGGCGCCGGGACTCCGGTCATCTGGCCGCCTCCTCGTCCGGGATCCGGGAGTCGCCCCCCGGAAGGTCGAAGCACTCGGCCACCAGGTCCACGCCCTCGGTGCCGACCACCTTTGCCTCGACCATACGGCCGGGACGCAGGCCTTCGCGCGAGGTGAAGATCACCTGGCCGTCCGTCTCGGGCGCCTGATGGGCCGCACGGCCGATCGCGGCCTCGCCGTTGTCGCCCTCCGGGTCGATCGACTCGACGAGCACCTCAAGAGTCTCCCCGAGCCGCTCCTCGGCCCGCTGGGCGGTCAGCTCCTCGGCCAGCCGCGACAGATGCGCCAGCCGCTCGGAGACCACGTCCTGGTCCAGCTTGCCGTCGTACGTGGCGGCCTCGGTGCCGTCCTCGTCCGAGTAGCCGAAGACCCCGATGGCGTCGAGCCGCGCGCCCGTGAGGAAGCGTTCCAGCTCGGCGAAGTCCGCCTCGGTCTCGCCGGGGAAGCCCACGATGAAGTTGGAGCGCACACCGGCCTGCGGCGCCTTGCCCCGAATGGTCTCCAGCAGCTCCAGGAAGCGGTCGGTGTCACCGAACCGCCGCATCGCGCGCAGCACGCCGGGCGCCGAGTGCTGGAAGGAGAGGTCGAAGTACGGCGCGACCTTGGGCGTCGAGGTCAGGACGTCGATCAGCCCCGGCCGCATCTCGGCGGGCTGGAGGTAGCTGACCCGTACCCGCTCGATCCCGTCGACGGCGGCCAGCTCCGGCAGCAGGGTCTCCAGCAGGCGGATGTCACCGAGGTCCTTGCCGTACGACGTGTTGTTCTCGGAGACGAGCATGACCTCCTTGACGCCCTGCTCGGCCAGCCAGCGCGTCTCGCCCAGCACATCGGAGGGGCGGCGGGAGATGAAGGAGCCGCGGAACGACGGAATCGCGCAGAAGGAGCAGCGGCGGTCGCAGCCGGACGCCAGCTTCACCGACGCGACGGGGCTGGTGTCGAGGCGCCGGCGCAGGGGCGCGCGCGGCCCGGAGGCGGGGGCCAGCCCGTCCGGCAGGTCCTCGGGGGCCGGGACCACCGCGGTCTGCGCGTGGCCGGGCAGCGCGACGTCGGCGCCCTGCCGCTCGACCGGGCTCAGCGGCAGCAGCTTGCGGCGGTCGCGCGGGGTGTGGGCGGCGTGGATGCCGCCGTTCAGAATGGTCTGGAGCCGGTCGGAGATATCGGCGTAGTCGTCGAAACCGAGTACGCCGTCCGCCTCGGGCAGGGCCTCGGCCAGCTCCTTGCCGTACCGCTCGGCCATGCAGCCCACGGCCACGACGGCCTGGGTTCTGCCCTGGTCCTTGAGATCGTTGGCTTCGAGGAGGGCGTCGACGGAGTCCTTCTTGGCGGCTTCGACGAAGCCACAGGTGTTGACGACGGCGACATCCGCCTCGGAGGCGTCCTGGACGAGCTCCCAGCCGTCCGCTGCCAAGCGGCCTGCAAGCTCCTCCGAGTCCACCTCATTACGGGCGCAGCCAAGAGTGACGAGGGCGACGGTGCGGCGTTCGGGCATGGGCTCAAGACTACTTTGTCCTGGCCCCGCCCCTACCGTGCAGGGTTGATCAGCCGATCTCGGGGTCACCCTGCGTGTACGAAAGCCGCTCGATCTGGCCGGGCTGGAACTCGTCCTCGACCTTCTTGCCGTTCACATACAGCTCGATCGCCCCGGCGTTTCCGAGGATCAGATCGATCTGCTCGTCGTCCTGGAAGGTCTTGGAGTCGCCCTTGACGAGGATCCCGTCGAACAGCAGCTTTCCGTTGTGCGCCTTGGCGGAGATCCAGCTCTTGTCCTCCATGGCCGACAGCTTCACCGTGACCTTGTCGCGCGGCGCGGCGGCGATGGCGCTGTCCGACGGCTCGGGCTTCGGGTCCGCCTTCTTGATCGGGGTGGGCTTGAGGTCGGGCTGTTCGGGCTGCGCCCCCTCGGCGACCTGCTTGTTCTTCGTATCGCCGACGCCGCCGTTGACAAGGGTGAAGCCGACGAAGCCGACCACGGCGACGATCGCGGCGACCATGGCGGCGGTCCAGTTGGGACGGCGCCGCTCCGGACGGATCCGCTCCGCCTCGAACCTCGGTGCCGCGGGCGTCGGCGCGGGACGCCCGCCGTGCTCGGCGTCGAACTGCTCCATCAGGGGCTGGGGGTCGAGCCCGACCGCCCGCGCGAGCATCCGGATGTGCCCGCGGGCGTACACATCGCCACCGCAGCGCGAGAAGTCGTCCTGCTCGATCGCGTGCACGATGGGGATACGCACCCGGGTGGAACCGCTGATCTCGTCGACGGTCAGATGGGCGGCGATACGTGCTTGCTGAAGCGCCCGGCCGATCGAGGGCCGCTCGGTTCCAGCTGAGGTGCCGTCGGAAAAGCCGCCCTCGGGAATATTTCCGTCGGGGGCGCGGTCGTCTGGGATGTGGTCGTCCGAGGACTTGCCGTCGGAGGATTTGCCGATGGACACGGGGGCGCCTTTCGAGCGTGTAGCCACCTGCTGGACGTTCAGTCTATGGGTGGTACGAAAGGGTGGGGCAACCGGGCGGATGCACTTTGTACGCCATCGGAATGGCCGGACGGCGTGACAGGGGAACAGGATGCCATTCCTCTGCCCAACTTGACGTCTGCGCAAGGGAAACGGTTGCCCTCCAGCTTCCCCGCGTATCCCGGAAAAATCACCCGGAATTACGATTCCCGGCGCGTCGCGTCGCCACAGCCGAACAGGTCGTGACACCACCGCGGGACATCACGGGGCCCTTCAGGAAAGCGACTCCCCCCCGATCACGGCGAGCACACCATCCAGTTCATCCGCTTTGACCAGCACATCGCGCGCTTTGGACCCCTCGCTCGGTCCGACGATGTTCCTCGATTCCATCAGATCCATCAGCCGGCCCGCCTTGGCGAAACCGACCCGCAGCTTCCGCTGGAGCATCGAGGTCGAGCCGAACTGGGTGGACACCACCAGTTCGACGGCCTGGCAGAGCAGATCGAGATCGTCGCCGATGTCCTCGTCGACCTCTTTCTTCTTCGCCGTCCCGACGACCACGTCGTCCCGGAAGACGGGTGCCATCTGATCCTTGCAGTGCTGGACGATCGCCGCGATCTCGTCCTCGGTGACAAAGGCGCCCTGCATACGGGTCGGTTTGTTCGCCCCCATCGGCAGGAACAGCCCGTCCCCCTTGCCGATCAGCTTCTCCGCGCCCGGCTGGTCGAGGATCACCCGGCTGTCGGCGAGCGACGAGGTCGCGAAGGCGAGCCGCGAGGGCACGTTCGCCTTGATCAGACCGGTGACGACATCGACCGAGGGCCGCTGGGTGGCGAGCACCAGATGGATACCGGCGGCGCGGGCCAACTGGGTGATACGGACGATGGCGTCCTCGACATCACGCGGTGCGACCATCATCAGATCCGCCAGCTCGTCGACGATGACCAGCAGATACGGATACGGCGCCAGCTCCCGTTCGCTGCCCTCGGGCACCTTGACCTTGCCGTCGCGCACGGCCTTGTTGAAGTCGTCGATATGCCGGTAGCCGTAGGCGGCCAGATCGTCGTAGCGCAGATCCATCTCGCGTACGACCCACTGGAGCGCCTCGGCGGCCCGCTTGGGGTTGGTGATGATCGGCGTGATCAGGTGCGGGATGCCCTCGTACGCGGTCAGCTCGACCCGCTTGGGGTCGACGAGGACCATCCGGACGTCCTCCGGGGTCGCCCGGACCATCACCGAGGTGATCAGGCAGTTGATGCAGGACGACTTGCCGGAGCCGGTCGCCCCCGCGACCAGCAGGTGCGGCATCTTCGCCAGGTTGGCCATCTCGTAGCCGCCCTCGACGTCCTTGCCGAGCGCGACCAGCATCGGATGGTCGTCCTCGGCGGCGTCCGCGAGACGCAGCACATCGCCGAGGTTGACCATCTCGCGATCGGTGTTGGGGATCTCGATGCCGACCGCGGACTTCCCCGGGATCGGGGAGATGATCCGTACGTCGGGGCTGGCGACGGCGTAGGCGATGTTCTTGGTGAGCGCCGTGATCCGCTCGACCTTCACGGCCGGGCCCAGCTCCACCTCGTACCGCGTGACCGTCGGCCCCCGGGTGAAGCCGGTGACGGCCGCGTCGACCTTGAACTCCATGAAGACATTGCTCAGTGAGGCGACGACCACGTCATTGGCGGCGCTGCGCGTCTTGCCGGGGCCGCCGCGCTCCAGCAGGTCGAGCGACGGCAGCGAGTACGTGATGTCGCCGCGCAGCCGGAGCTGCTCGGCGCGCGGGGGCAGCGCCTTGTCCTGCGGCGGCGCGGGCTTGGTGAGATCCGCGACGACGGCCACGCCCGGACGCGCCCCCGCGGGCCGCTTCTCCGCCTCGCGTGCTGTCGGTACGGGCATGGAGTGCTCCCCGGAGACCTCGCCGGACGTGTCCGCCCGCTCCCCGGCCCGCTGCCCCGGTCTGCGCGCCCGGTCCACGGAGATGCCCTGGGTGAGGTCCGCGACGATCGGCGAGGGCGGCATCCCGTTGAGTACGGCCCCGTCCAGCGCCGCCGCCGCTGCCGCCGCCACATCCACGGCGTCCATGGGCCGGTCCGTCCCCGGCGGTACGGGCGTACGGCGCGGCCTGCGCCTCCTGGAGAGCGCCTCCGCCTCGGCCTGGTCGGGTTCGTACTCCCCCGGCGGCCTGTTCCGCCGCCCGGCGGACCGCCGCGCACCGGCCCCGGGCAGCGCCTCACGCCACTGCTCGTCGTACCGCTCGTCGTCGTACCGCTCGTCATCGAAATGCTCGGGTCCAAAAGACGGCCTGGGCGTCTGCGGCCGCCGCAAAATCGTAGTAATCGGTGTAGCAGTGACAACCAACAAGCCAAAGACCGTCAGCAACAGGAGCAGCACTACGGCCAGAAACTTGCCCACGGCAAAGACCAATGGCATGGAGGCGGCCCAGCCGATCCACCCGCCCGCGTCCCGTATCCCGGACGTTCCTTCGTCACGTCCAGGAGCACCACAAGCAATGTGGACCAGCCCGAGCACACTGAGAACTAGAGCAGAGAGCCCGATGACGATCCGCCCGTTGGCCTCAGGCTTCTCTGGGTGGAAGATCAGCCGTGCAGCGATGACAGCTGGCAACAGCGGCACCACCAAATCAAGGCGGCCGAAGGCCCCGGTGATGAACGTTTCAACCAAATAACCGACCGGACCATGCAGATTCGTCCACGTACCGACCAGAACAACCAGGGCGAAACCGACCAGCAGCAGTGCCGCCCCATCCTTGCGGTGGGCCGGATCAAGCCCCTTCGCCCCACGCCCTATGCCACGGAACAATGCCCATACCCCGAGCCACAGCGCGCGGACGACCCGGTACACCCCTCCGGTCGGGGACGGCGCGGGCTTGGGCACCGGCCTGGCGGCGGCCTTCTTCGCAGGTGCCTTCCTGGCCGGTGCCTTCCTCGCGGGCGCGGTCTTCTTCGCCGTGGTCTTCCTGGCGGGCGCCGCTTTCGCCGCGCCGGTCGTACGGCCGGCCCGCGGCTTTGCGGTGTCCGCCGTGTCCTGGGAACCATTGCCGGACGTACGTGAGGCCATGGTGGTGAGGTTACCGGTGTGAACGCCTGTGGACACGTGTGCCTACCGCTTCACCCGTCCGTGTCGTCCGCAACTCGGCAGGAAACTGACGCGGCTTCACGCCGCCACGACCGCCACCGCAACCGCCGCCGCGTCAGTTCGGCGAGGAGAACGGCGGCGGGCCACTGCCCGTCCCCGGCCCCAACGCGTCCAGCGCCCGCCGCAGACCCGTGAGTTTGCGCTCCAGATGGGCGGCGGTGGCCACGGCTGAGGCATCCGCCGCGTCGTCGTCCAACTGCTTGGAGAGCGCCTCGGCCTGCTCCTCAACTGCCGCCAGCCGCGCGGACAGTTCGGCCAGCAGACCGGTCGGCTCCCGCGCCTCGCCCGCCCCGGCCAGCTGGAGCCTGAGCAGCTCGGCCTGCTCCTTGAGCTGACAGTTCTTCATGTACAGCTCGACGAAGACCGAGACCTTGGCACGCAGCACCCAGGGATCGAACGGCTTCGAGATGTAGTCCACCGCACCCGCCGCGTACCCGCGGAAGGTGTGGTGCGGACCATGGTTGATGGCTGTGAGGAAAATAATCGGGATGTCGCGCGTACGCTCCCGCCGTTTGATGTGCGCGGCGGTCTCGAAACCGTCCATCCCCGGCATCTGGACATCCAGCAGAATGACCGCGAAGTCATCCGTCAACAGCGCTTTGAGCGCTTCCTCTCCTGACGATGCCCGCACCAGTGTCTGATCGAGCGCGGAGAGAATCGCCTCCAGCGCCAGCAGATTCTCCGGCCGGTCATCGACCAGGAGGATCTTGGCCTTCTGCACCATGGCCGCCCGCCCTCCTCGCCCCGGCATGGGGCGCCCCCTACTTGCCGGGCCCGGCAAACCGCCGGGCGCCGCCCCAGGGGACGACTCCCTTACGCCGTCCGTCCTTGTGCCGGTCATGGTAGCCGCACCCCGCCTGTCGCCACACCCTGTCACCGCGATGTCACTGTGCTCGAAGCCTGAAACGTAGCGGGGGACGAGAAGGTTCCCCGAATCCCAGCGGCTCACACGCCCCCGTGGACGGACGGTTCGTCACATCCTCATCAACCGCGTCACAACTCGTCACTTGTCGTTCATCCACTGCTCCATCACCGACAGCAGATGATCGGGGTCAACCGGCTTCGTCACATAGGCGGAAGCTCCGGCGTCGAGCGCCTTCTCCCGATCGCCCTTCATCGCCTTAGCGGTCAGCGCGATAATGGGCATTCCGGCGAACTGCGGCATCCTGCGGATCGCCGTCGTCGTCGCGTATCCGTCCATCTCCGGCATCATGATGTCCATCAGCACGACCGTCACATCATCGTGCTGCTCCAGGACTTCGATGCCCTCCCGGCCGTTCTCCGCGTACAGCACCGACAGACCGTGCTGCTCCAGCACGCTCGTGAGGGCGAAGACATTGCGGATGTCGTCGTCGACGATCAGCACCTTCTCACCGGAGAACGAAAAGGTACGGACCGCCCGCGCCGGCTCCTCGGCCGCCTCCCTGAACGCCTGCTGGCGCCCCGCGGCGGCCGCGCCGGCACCCCACGAGTCCTGCGCCCCCCGCCGGATCCCGCTCAGCCCCCCGGAGGACCGGGAAGAGCCGCCCCGGCCCACGCCGGAGCCCGTGGCGGCGCCGGTACGTTCCCCCGCGCCCGTTTCCTTGCGCCGATGCCGGAACAGCGCGCCGGAACCCGGCAGTTCCGGAGGCGGGAACGCCTCGGCTCCCGGCTGGTCCATGGCCTCCGCGGTCCCTCCGGTGTCCGGTCCGCGCCCCTGGGTGTGCTGCATCCCCGCGGGCGCCAGCTGCGGATAGCCCTGTGGGGGCAGCTCGCTCGGGTGGAGCGGCAGATAGAGCGTGAAGGTCGAGCCGCGCCCCGGCTCGCTCGCCGCGTGGATCTCGCCGCCGAGCAGCCGCGCGATCTCCCGGCTGATGGACAGGCCGAGCCCCGTACCGCCGTACTTGCGGCTGGTCGTACCGTCCGCCTGCTTGAACGCCTCGAAGATCACCCGCATCTTGCTCGCCGCGATCCCGATCCCGGTGTCGGTGACCGAGAACGCGATCAGATCACCGTCCGCGTCCCGCAGCGAACCGGCCTCCAGCAACTGCTCCCTGATCGCGTCGGGCACATCCGCGGCCGCCGGCCTGATCACCAGCTCCACCGCACCGCCGTCGGTGAACTTCACCGCGTTGGACAGCAGATTGCGCAGCACCTGAAGGAGCCGCTGTTCATCCGTGTGCAGCGTCGCGGGCAGCTCCGGCGACACCCGTACGGAGAAGTCGAGCCCCTTCTCCGCCGTGAGCGGCCGGAAAGTCGCCTCCACGTAGTCGACGAGCTGAACCAGCGCGATCCGTGTCGGGCTGACATCCATCTTGCCCGCCTCGACCTTCGACAGATCGAGGATGTCGTTGATCAGCTGGAGCAGATCGGAACCCGCTCCATGGATCGTCTCCGCGAACTCCACCTGCTTCGGGGAGAGGTTCGACTCGGCGTTGTCCGCGAGCAGCTTGGCCAGAATGAGCAGCGAGTTGAGCGGAGTGCGCAGCTCGTGCGACATGTTCGCCAGGAACTCCGACTTGTAGCGCATCGAGACGGCGAGCTGCTCGGCCCGCTCCTCCAGCACCTGCCTGGCCTCTTCGATCTCGGTGTTCTTCACCTCGATGTCGCGGTTCTGCCGGGCCAGCAGTTCGGCCTTCTCCTCCAGCTCCGCGTTGGACTCCTGAAGGGCCTCCTGCCGGTTCTCCAGCTCGGCCGATCGCTCCCGCAGCTGTTCGGTCAGCTCCTGCGACTGCTTCAGCAGCACCTCGGTCTTCGAGTTGACGCTGATGGTGTTGACACTCGTCGCGATCATCTCGGCGATCTGGTTCAGGAAGTCCCGCTGGATATGGGTGAACGGCTGGAACGACGCCAGCTCGATCACCCCGAGAACCTTCCCCTCGAAGAGCACCGGCAGCACGATCACATGTGCCGGCGACGCCTCCCCCAGACCGGACGAGATCTTGAGATACCCCGGCGGCACATTGACCTGGATGGTGCGCTTCTCCTCGGCCGCCGTGCCGATGAGGGTCTCACCGGGCCGGAAGGCGGTCGGCATCGAACCCGCCGAGTAGCCGTAACTGCCGCGCATGCACAGCTCGTACGAGGCGTCCCTGCCGACGTCCGTACCGACCTGCGGCACCGTGCCCGTCTGCATCGCCAGGAAGAACGCGCCGTGCTGCGCCGAGACCACCGGGGTCAGTTCGCTCATGATGAGCGAGGCCACATCGTCGAGATCGCGCCGCCCCTGCATCAGACCGGAGATCCGGGCGAGGTTGCCCTTCAGCCAGTCCTGCTCCTCGTTGGCGAGGGTGGTGTCACGGAGATTGGCGATCATCGTATTGATGTTGTCCTGGAGATCCTGGATCTCCCCCGCCGCGTCGACATCGATCTTGAGGTTGAGATCACCCCGGGTCACCGCCGTGGCGACGGCGGCGATGGCCCGTACCTGACGCGTCAGGTTCCCGGCCATCTCGTTCACCGATTCGGTCAGATCGCGCCAGGTGCCGTCGACGTCGCGCACCCGCGCCTGACCGCCCAGCTGGCCGTCCGTACCCACCTCACGGGCCACCCGGGTGACCTGGTCGGCGAAGGAGGAGAGCTGGTCGACCATGGTGTTGATGGTGTTCTTGAGCTCCAGGATCTCGCCCCGGGCATCGATGTCGATCTTCTTGGTGAGATCGCCCTTGGCGATGGCGGTGGTGACGGTGGCGATCTGACGGACCTGCCCGGTCAGATTGGACGCCATCGAGTTCACGGACTCGGTCAGGTCCTTCCACGTACCGGAGACGCCGGGAACGCGTGCCTGACCGCCCAGTTCGCCCTCCGTGCCCACCTCGCGGGCGACCCGCGTCACCTCGTCCGCGAAGGACGACAGTGTCGTCACCATGGTGTTGACGGTGTCGGCCAGCTCCGCGACCTCGCCGCGCGCCTCTACCGTCACCTTCTTCGTCAGATCACCGTGCGCGACCGCGGAGGACACCCGGGAGATGTTGCGCACCTGACTGGTCAGGTTGTTGGCCATCGTGTTGACGTTGTCGCTGAGGTCCTTCCAGATCCCGGTGACTCCCCGGACCCTGGCCTGCCCGCCGAGAATGCCCTCCGTGCCCACCTCACGGGCGACCCGCGTCACCTCGTCCGCGAAGTTCAGCAGCTGATCGACCATCGTGTTGACGGTCGTCACCAGATCGAGGAACTCACCCCGGGCGTCAACGGTGATCTTCTTCGACAGGTCGCCCATGGCGACCGCCGTCGTCACCTCGGCGATATTGCGGACCTGCGAGGTCAGGTTGGACGCCATGAAGTTGACGGACTGGGTGAGGTCCTTCCAGGTACCGGAGACGCCCTGCACCTCCGCCTGGCCGCCCAGAATGCCTTCCGTGCCCACTTCGCGGGCCACCCGCGTCACCTGCTCGGCGAAGTCGGAGAGCTGGTCCACCATCGTGTTGAGGGTGCTCTTCAGCTCCAGCATCTCGCCGCGCGCGTCCACGTCGATCTTCTGCGACAGATCACCGCGCGCCACCGCGGTGGCGACCCCGGCGATGTTACGGACCTGGTCGGTCAGGTTCCCCGCCATGCTGTTCACCGAATCGGTCAGGTCCCGCCAGACACCGGCCACGCCGGGCACCTGCGCCTGACCGCCCAGCCGCCCGTCCGTACCCACCTCGCGCGCGACCCTGGTCACCTGCTCGGCGAAGGCCGAGAGCTGATCGACCATGGTGTTGATGGTGTTCTTCAACTCCAGGATCTCACCCCGGGCGTCCACGTCGATCTTCTGCGACAAATCCCCCCGCGCCACCGCCGTGGTCACCTGAGCGATCTGCCGTACCTGAGAGGTGAGGTTTCCTCCCATGAAGTTGACGGAGTCGGTGAGTTCCTTCCACGTACCGCTGACGCCGTCCACCCGCGCCTGGCCGCCGAGCCGTCCCTCCGTACCCACATCCCGTGCCATGACGGTCACCTGATCGGCGAACGAGGACAGCTGCGACACCATCGTGTTGACGGTGTTCTTCAGCTCCAGCATCTCGCCGGCCACATTGACCGTGACCTTCTGCGTCAGATCGCCATTGGCGACCGCCGTCGTCACCTGCGCGATGTCCCGCACCTGACCGGTGAGGTTGCGGAAGGCCGTGTTCACCGAGTCGGTGAGGTCCTTCCAGGTGCCCGCCGCGCCCGGCACCTCCGCCTGACCGCCGAGCCGGCCCTCCACGCCGACCTCGCGCGCGACCCGGGTGACCTCGGAACCGAACGACTGGAGCTGATCCACCATCGTGTTGATGGCGTTCTTCAGCTCCAGCATCTCGCCCGCGACATTGACCGTGACCTTCTGCGACAGATCGCCATTGGCCACCGCCGTCGTCACCTGCGCGATGTCCCGCACCTGCGTGGTGAGATTGCGGAAGACGGTATTGACCGAGTCCGTGAGGTCCTTCCACGTACCGGCCGCGCCCGGCACCTGTGCCTGGACACCGAGTCGGCCCTCGACACCGACCTCGCTCGCCACCCGCGTCACTTCGTCCGCGTAGGTACGGATCGTCTCCGTCATCTGGTTGATCGTCTCGGCGAGCTGGGCCACCTCACCGCGCGCGCTCACCGTGACCTTGCGCGACAGATCACCATTGGCGATGGCGGTGGTGACCTCGGCGATGCCCCGCACCTGGCTGGTCAGGTTCCCGGCCATCGTGTTCACCGAGTCGGTGAGGTCCTTCCACACCCCGGCGACGCCCGGCACGGTCGCCTGACCGCCCAGCTCGCCCTCGGTGCCGACCTCCCTGGCCACGCGCGTGACCTCGGAGGAGAAGGACGACAGCTGGTCCACCATCGTGTTGACGGTGTTCTTCAGCTGGAGCATCTCACCGGCCACATGCACCGTGACCTTGCGCGACAGATCGCCCTTGGCGACCGCCGTCGTGACCAGTGCGATATCACGCACCTGAGCCGTGAGCCGGTACGCCATCGTGTTGACCGAGTCCGTCAGGTCCTTCCACGATCCGGACATACCACGCACCTTGGCCTGGCCGCCGAGCTTGCCCTCGGTACCGACCTCCAGCGCGACCCGCGTCACCTCGTCGGTGAACGCCGAAAGCTGGTCGACCAGGTTGTTGACCGTACGGGCCACCTTCAGGAACTCACCGCGCAGCGGCCGCTCCACCCCGTCCGTGGAGTGCGAGCGCAGCTCCATCCGCTGCTCCAGGTCCCCCTCCGCGACGGCGGAGAGCACCCGGCCCACCTCGGAGACCGGCCGCGCCAGATCGTCCACCAGCGCGTTCGACGCGTCGATCGCGGCGGCCCAGGACCCCTCGCACGTCCCGGTCTCCAGCCTCTCCGTGAGCTTGCCCTCGCGCCCGACCATCCTGCGTACCCGGGCCAGTTCACCCGTGAGGTGGAGATTACGATCGGCGACCTCGTTGAAGACGGCGGAGATCTCCGCCATCACGTCGTCACCGGAGACCGTCAGCCTCTTACGGAAGTTGCCGTCCCGCATCGACGCCAGGGCCGTCAGCAGCCTGTACAGCTCCGCCGCGTCCACCTCGACGGTCCCATTGCTGCGGGACCGTCCGCTTTTCGTACGCGTGCCACGCGCCGCCATGCCAGACTCCACCGTGTCCCTCCCGCAGGGGTTTTCCGTACTGTCCGAGTTTCTCCGCAAGCCTGCCCAGTGTTCCACCGAGGCTCACTGCCGCAACCACAGTTGGGGCGTGACTACACGAGCGTCAAATCGTTGAAGCCTACAAGGGCATTTCGGACGCCCTTACCGCTCCCCCGCGTGAGCCGCCGCACGGCCGCCGGACGGTATCAGTTCCACCGAGTCCGGACTCTGTAGCACGTGGCCCAGGGCGACCGTCTAGCCTGGCTAACGAATCGACGCCGCAAGAAACGGGCACAGACTCGGGGGAGCGACGAAATACCAATGGGGAGTGCTGTGATCACCGCGCGTGCGGCTGCCACCTTCGACCCGGTAGGGCGGTCCGTGGCGACGGCCCGCGCCTTTGTCCGTGACACGCTCCAGGGGTGGGGCTACTCCGATGTCGTCGACGACGCCGTCGTCCTCACCAGCGAACTCGTCACCAACGCGGTCGTCCACGCCGGCACCTCCGCCGATGTCCTCTGCCTCCGTACGGAGGACGGCGTCCGCGTCGAGGTCGGCGACCGCTATCCCGAACGCGAGGTCCCCATCCAGGCGTCCGGACACGCCTTCGCGGCCCCGGACCAGGAGAACGGCCGGGGGCTGCTGCTCTGCGCCGCCCTCGCCTCCCGCTGGGGCGTCGAGTACACCCCGACCCACAAACAGGTCTGGTTCCAGCTCGAACTCCCCCAGCGCCAGGTCGGCACCCGCTCCTCCGGCCCCGTTCTCCCCACCAGTCTGCTGCCCGTCGCCGACGAGCGCGTACGCGTGGCCGTCATCCAGATCGATGGCGCGGGTGTCATCGTCAGCTGGAACGAGGACGCGGAACAGGTCTTCGGCTACACCGCAGAGAAAGCCGTCGGCAGGCCCCTCACCGACATCGCCGCCTGGCCCCACACCCCCGGCATCGGTACCGGAATCGTCGAGGCCCTCCAGCTCTCCCGCTGGGAGGGCAGCTACGGCATCCGGGGCGCCGACGGCCGGGTCGTCCCCGTCTACGCCTCCCACTTGCGGGTACGCGACACCCACGGCGAGCCGTCCACGGTCTGTCTCCTCGTACGGGACTACGAACGCGCCGTCATCCAGACCCCGCTGCGTGCCCCCGCCTCCGACCTCGGCGCCGAGAGCCGGGCCGCGGACCCCTTCGAGGTCTTCATCGGCTCCCCCGCCCCCGACGACCTCGACGGCCTCCTCCAGCGCACAGTGGAACGCGCCCGCGACATGCTCGACGGCGACTCCGCCTTCCTGCTCCTGGCCACGGACGACGAGACCGAGCTGGAGGTACGGGCGTCCACCGGCCTGCCCTCGGCCCGTCAGCGCTTCGCTCGCGTCCCCGTGGAGGCCGGCACGGGCCGCTACGGCTCGGCGAGGATGCCCGCCGTCCACGAGGACCTGACGGCCGTCCCCGGCGCGGTCCCCCTGCTGACCGGCACCGGAATGCGCTCCGTCGTCACCGTCCCGCTCAAGGTCGAGGGCAGGCTCACCGGCTCGCTGGGCGTCGCCGCCGAAGGCGCCGGACGCTACTCCAACGAGGAGGCGCTGCGCCTCCAGTTCGCCGCGGACCGGATCGCCCTGGCCGTCGAATCGGCCCGCCTCGGCGAACTGGAGCGGCTCCGCCGTGGTTCGCTCTCCTTCCTCGTCGAGGCTTCCGACCTGCTCGCGGGCACCCTGGACCGTGACCAGACGCTCGCCCTGATGGCCCAGATGACCGTCCCCACCCTCGCCACCTGGTGCGCCGTCTACACAATCGCCGACCAGGCGTCGGACCCCTATCTCTCCTACGTCCTGCACGAGGACGAGGACCGCATCGACGGTCTGAAGGACCTGCTCTCCAAAATCGACCCCCCGGACCCGGTCCCGACCCCCGGCGCCCGTGTCTGGACCGCCCCCGCCGACGCCGCCCACCAGGCGGCCCTGCGCACCTCCATGCGCGACCTGGGCAGAAGCGCCGCCGAGTTCATCTCCCAGCGCTCGTCGAGCGTGGGCACCACCCTGGCGACCGCCGCGGCGGTCGGCGGCGAGACCGTCGTCCTGCCGCTGGTCGCCCGTAACCGCGTCATCGGCATGCTGACCCTCGGCAAGCCCTCGGACGACCACTTCCGCCAGGAAATCCTGGAGCTGGCCGAGGACCTCTCCCGCCGAGCGGCCCTCGCCCTCGACAACGCCCGTCTGTACTCGGAGCGCACAGCCATCAGCCAGGCCCTCCAGCGCAGCCTGCTGCCGCCTGGCCTCCCCCAGGTCCCCGGCGTCGAAGTCGACGTCATCTACCGCGCCGCCGGCGAGGGCAACGAGGTCGGCGGCGACTTCTACGACCTGTTCCCCATCCGGGACGGCGCCTACGGCTTCGCCATCGGCGATGTCTGCGGTACGGGCCCGGAAGCCGCCGCCGTCACCGGCCTCGCCCGGCACGCGCTGCGCCTGCTGGCCCGCGAAGGCTTCGGCGGACCCGCCGTCCTCGAACGGCTGAACGCGGCAATCCTCGACGAGGGCTCCCGCAGCCGCTTCCTCACCCTTCTTTATGGCGAGTTGTGGCCACAAGAAGACGGCAGCGCACTCCTCAAAGTGGTGTGCGCCGGCCATCCGCTCCCCCTGCGCCTCCACCAGGACGGCACCGTCGAACCGGCCGCGGAACCGCAGCCGTTGCTCGGCGTCATGGAGGACCTGGAGCTGTACGAGCAGACCGTCACCCTGAACCCGGGCGATGTCCTCCTCTGCGTCACAGACGGCGTCACGGAACGCAGGGAGGGCACTCGCATGCTGGGCGACGACGGCCTGGCCGACGTCCTGAGGACCTGTACGGGCCTCACCGCGGGCGCGGTCGCCTCTCGTGTACTGCGCGCGGTCGAACGCTTCGCCGCCGAGCCCGCCTCCGACGACATGGCCATCCTCACGATGCGCGTCCCGGAGCCCCAACACGGCTGACACGACAGAGCCGACTCCACAGAAACGCGAAAGGCCCCCGCCAAGAGGCGGGGGCCTTTCCTTTACGGAGCCCCAATACGGAATCGAACCGTAGACCTTCTCCTTACCATGGAGACGCTCTACCGACTGAGCTATTGGGGCGCTGCAACGAGATAAAGCATACCCGATGATCAGCTGTGCTCAAAACCGCGCCGGACAGCCCCTGACACGGTTCCCCAGGACCTGCTTCCCAAGGGGATCGGGGCCGACAACAGGGTCGGCCGCCGGCGCTCCGCTTCCCCTCCAAACGGATACAGGTCCTGAACGCAGAAATGCCCCGCACCAGATACCTGGTACGGGGCATTCCCACAATAATTGTTCGGCGGCGTCCTACTCTCCCACAGGGTCCC